>NZ_OY759856.1 GCF_963662805.1 uncultured Cohaesibacter sp. | reverse complement strand
AATTCCTGCTCGACATCGGACACCGTGCGGCCAACTAGCGTCCGAGTGACGCCTTCGGCTGCCATAACCGCCTGAGCTGCAGGACCGGATGCCATGCCGATAATGGTCTGATCCATGCGACTGCCATCGGGCATGCGCAGGGCTTCGGCTCCGATTTCGACGCCGGTTGCCAGCAGAACGGCACGATGGATGGTATTTTCCAGCTCACGGACGTTGCCATCCCAGACATTGGCATGCAGATGACGAGAGCAGGCCGAGCTCAGTTTGCGCTGTGGCAGACCGTTGGCCTGAGCATATTTGTCAGCGAAATGGGCGGCCAGAAGATCAATATCCTGCGGACGGTCGCGCAGTGGCGGGATCTGCAGGTTGATCACGTTGAGACGGAACAGAAGGTCTTCGCGGAAGGTGCCCGCGCGGACTTCGTCGGCGAGATTGCGGTTGGAGGTCGCGATGATGCGGATGTCGATCGGCACCGGTTTGGCACCGCCAACGCGGTCGATGACACGCTCCTGAATGGCGCGTAGCAGCTTGGCCTGCAGGCGGATATCCATTTCGGAAATCTCGTCCAGTAGCAGGGTGCCGCCGTTGGCTTCCTCGAATTTGCCGATGCGGCGGGCCACGGCGCCGGTGAAGGCGCCTTTCTCGTGACCGAACAGCTCGGATTCAAGCAGATTGTCGGGGATCGCGGCGCAGTTGACGGAGACGAAGGGCTGTGCTGTGCGGCGGGATTTGGCGTGGACGTGGCGGGCAAGGACTTCCTTGCCGGTGCCGCTTTCGCCGGTGATCAGAACCGACGCATCACTGGGGGCAATCTGGTTGGCCAGCTGGACCACATTCGACATGGCCGGGTCGCGATAGAGCAAATTGCCCTGATCCTGCGATACGGCTTGCAGAACGGCTGCGATGATTTCCGGATCCGGCGGCAGAGGAATATATTCCTTGGCGCCGGCGCGGATGGCATTGACGGCGGCGCGGGCATCGTTTTCCACGCCACAGGCCACGACCGGGATCGTGATATGTTCGGTTTCAAGAGCCGAAATGAGGATAGCGATGTCCAGCTTGACATCGACCATCATCAGGTCGGCACCGCGGCCCGCTCGCAAATGGTTGAGGGCCATCTCGATGGTTTCTGCGTGGGACACCTGAGCACCACGATCCAGGGCGATCTTGGTTGCCTGGGAAAGCTGGCCATTCAGGGTTCCGGTGATCAAAAGGCGCATATTACTCTCCCAATCCTACTTCTCAGATTTGATGATTTCAGTCATGGTCACGCCGAGTTTTTCTTCGACGAGCACCACCTCGCCACGTGCGACGAGGCGAGAATTGACATAGATATCGACCGCTTCACCAACTTTGCGGTCCAGTTCGAGCACGTTGCCGACATCGAGGCTCAAGAGCTCGCTGACTGGCATTTTGGCCCGGCCCAGAATGGCCGAGACGCGCACAGGAACATCAAACACCGCTTCAAGATCGGCGGCGTTTTTGTGTGTGCTTTCTTCTGCTGTGATGACGGTTGATGCTTTCTTGTCCTGCTCCTTGAGGGCGAGGCCGTCATTTTGTGTTTCATCACTCATTTCATGTCTTCCTCGGTTTCAGGGGTCGGATCAGAAAGGGGGCTTTCGTCGGTTTCCAAGGCGACTTCAGGGGAAAAGTCATGGGAGAAATCGGCGCGAGCCTCCTCTGCATCTGACATCTCGTTGGGCAGACCAGAAGGATCCGCCCTCTCTGTGGTCGGAGTGCCGTCATCCTGTTTTGAGGCAAGGGGGGATTCGGGCACCTCGTCATTCAGAGGGTCTTCAAGGTTTGCTTCGTATTGGTCTCCTCCTTCCGGCTGAGTGGCCTCAGCCTCCTTCTGGGTTGCGTCGTCTTCGCCTTGGCTGTCGTTGTCAGCCTCGGTGTTGTCTTTTGTGGTTTCCCCGTTCTCGTCTTCGGGTTCGCTGTCGTCTTCATCCGCGCCTTCGTCTTCACTCGGTGGGACATGGGCGAAATGATCCTCGACAAGCTGCTCGACCTGACGGATCGCGGCGCGCATATTGCGGCCGATGCCGCCATCGGCCCATTCGACTTCGCAGTCACCGGGCATCACGGCCGGGTCGGGCAGAATGCTCAAGGTGCCTTCAAAGCCAAGCACAGCCATCTGTTGGTCGACCGCCACGCGGATTTCCTCGGCGATCTCGTCGTTCAGTCGGATCGTGATGTGTGGCGTCTTGCGCAAGGGGGCCAAAATCTGATGAAGCAATCCAAGCACTTCTGCCTTGGGCTCCTGAGCGACCAGTCGCTCGGCAAAGCGGGAGGCGAAGGCAAAGGCCAGATTGGAGGCGTCGCGTTCGAGGCGCTGGAGCAATGTGCCGACCTCGGTGTAGATCATGCCCACGTCTTCAAGGATCGTTTTCTGGACCGCAAGGCTCTCCTCGCTGGCGAGCTGCTCACGATCCTCGCGAGCGGCCTGCTCACCGGCCAGCCGTGCCCGTTCGATCGCCTCGGCCATGAGACGCTCGTGCTCGGCGACCGTAATGGTCGGCTCGGGCGGAGTTTCCTCAATCTCTTCCACGATTTCCGGCTCCGGACGAGCGGAAAAGTCGAGATCGAACAGATAACGAGCGGCGTTTGCCATGTGATCCAATCCAGTTTGCCTCGGTTCTCAGACCTTGGCGGTTAAGAGGGGCCTTTTCTCTCCGATTGGCCCCGATGCCATGTTCAACCTGTTGGCAGGTTCCTAGTAGACGAGTTCGTCTTCGCCATTGCCTTTGGCGATCATGATTTCGCCGCGAGCGGCAAGGTCTTTGGCCATGTTGACCATTTCGCCCTGTGCTTCGTCGACGTCGCGCAGGCGAACCGGTCCCATGCTTTCCATGTCTTCCTGCAACATGGCTCCGGCGCGGCTCGACATGTTGTCGAAGAAGAGGGTGCGGACAGTCTCGTTCGCGCCCTTGAGAGCCAGCGCGAGGATGTCTTTTTCGATATTCTGTAGAAGAGCCTGAACACCTGCGGAGTCCAGTTTGCCCAGATCCTCGAAGGTGAACATGAGCTGTTTGATCTTTTCTGCCGACTCGCGGTTTTCCTCTTCGAGGGCGGCGAGCAGGCGGGCTTCGGTCTGACGGTCGAAATTGTTGAAGATGTCGGCCATCACCTCATGGGCATCGCGGCGCTGGGTGGTGGAGAGGTTCGACATGAATTCGACACGCAGGGTCTGCTCGACCTTCTCGAGAATTTCCTTCTGCACCGCTTCCATCGACAGCATGCGATTGATGACCTCGAGGCCGAAGTCTTCGGGCATGATCGACAGGACGCGGGCGGCGTGGTCGGACTTGATCTTTGACAGCACGACGGCGACGGTCTGCGGATATTCGTTCTTGAGGTAGTTGGCGAGAACATTCTCCTGCACGTTGGAGAGCTTCTCCCACATGTTGCGACCGGCCGGGCCGCGGATCTCTTCCATAATGACGTTGACGCGTTCCTGCGGCAGGAAGGAGAGCAGCAGCCGTTCGGTGGAATCGTAGTTGCCTGTGACAGCGCCTTTCGATGACAGGCGCGCGACGAAGTCGATAATCAGGTTGTCGAGCATGTTGGGCGTGATGCCGCCGAGTTTGGACATGGCGATCGAGACCTGCTTGATCTCGATATCGTCAAGCCGACTCCAGATCGGACCACCATATTCGTCCCCGAGGGCGAGCAACAAGATCGCAGCCTTCTCGGCGCCATCGAGGTCTCTTTCCTCGTGGTCGTTCGAGACGGATGCGTTTACTCCGAATTCTGCCAGAGCTTTGCCTGCCATAGTTTACCTCACGCTGCGTCCTGGAGCCAAAGACGGATGATCTTGGCTGCCTCTTCGGGGTTCTCTTTGACCATTTCGCCGACCTTCAGAAGGGTGTCTGCCTGCAGGGCGCCCTGAAGCTGGGCATTTTCGATGGCCCGCATGGTCGGATGGTCTATGTCACGGTTTTTGTCAGCGGCCGGAACCAGTTCGCCGTTTTCACCAACGATCATCGGCACGCCGTCAACGCCGACCACGATGTGTTCACCGTCTTTGTGTTCTTCCGGCTTTTCGAACATCCGTTTCATCAGCGGGCGAACGACCATCAGCAGAACAAGAAGGGTCATGATCAACAGGATGCCCAGCTCGGCGAAGCGAACATAATCGTCCTTGGTGAACGCCAGTAGCTCCATGCCACTGTCATCGAAGATCGTTTCGGGACCTTCTGCGAATTGCAGGTTGATCACCTCGATCTTGTCGCCGCGGGTCTGATCGAAGCCGACGGCCGAGCGAACGAGGGTTGCGATCTGTTCCAGTTCGTCGGCGGAGCGGGGCTGATAAGTCAGATCGCCGTTGGCGTCTTTCTCATAGACCCCGTCCACCAGAACTGCGACAGACAGGCGCTTGACCCGACCGCCCTGAACCACTTCGGTCTTGGTCACGCGGGAGATCTCGTAGTTGATCAGCTCTTCTGTCGTGTTGGAATTTTCCTTGCGGCCCGCCGGGTCATTGTTGGCCTCGTCCGCATTGGGCAATTCGTTGCCAACCGTAACACCGTCTGTGTTTTCAGATTCCTGACTGGCGGCGGCTTCAGACCGGGTCTGAGTCGACCGGACAACCTGTCCGTCCGGATCGAAAGTGTCCGAGGTTTCGGTGACCTTGTTGAAATCCATCTCGGCGGTGACTTCGATGCGGGTGCGGCCCTGACCGACGATGGAGGTGACGATTTCGTCGACCTGGTCGCGCAGGCGGTTTTCCATCTCCATGCGGCGCTCATCCATCCGCGAGGACAGATAGCTTTCGTCGCTGCCGCGCCCGGACGCCAGAAGACGGCCGTTGCCGTCGATGATGGTGACATTCTCCGGATCTAGGCCTTCAACTGCGGAGGCCACCAGATGCTGGATGGACTGGATCTGGGTCGGGTTCAGGCTGCCCTGAAGCTTGACCGCGATGGAGGCGGATGGTGGCTTCTGATCGCGCTTGAACAGCTGGCGTTGTGGCAGAACCAGATGAACGCGCGCCTGACGCACGTTGCGAATAGTGCGGATCGAGCGGGAGAGTTCGCCTTCCAGCGCACGCAGATGGTTCACATTCTGCACGAAGCTCGTGGTGCCGAGGGTTTCGCTCTTGTCAAAGATCTCGTAGCCGACATTGCCGCCCGAGGGCAGGCCACTTTCGGCTAGTTGCATGCGCAGGCGCAGGATGTCGCTTTTGGGGGCCAGAATGACCGCGCCTTCGTCACGCAGCTCATGGGTCACATTCTGGGCTTCGAGAAGTTTCGTGATCTGAATGGAGTCCTCGAAGGACAGGTCGGTGTAGAGCGGAGCGAGCGTCGGTTCCGTGACACGCAGCATGATAAAGGCAAAGAAGCCAATCAGGGCGGCGGTTACGACACCCATGGCTGCCAGTCTCGTCGGGCCGAGCGTTTTTAAGAAGTCGAGAATGCCGTTCACAACAGGTACCTTGAGGCTTTCCGGGGCAGAAGCAAATCACTAGGCAATATTTTCCTAGGGGATGGTTAACAAGGTGTTAAGGAACTGGTTAATGATTGATTAATCATGCAGATTGCACGGAATTTGATTTGAAGAAATTGATGGAAAAGATGCGAAAAAGTGCGCGAAAGAAGTGTTTTTGGACGCAAGCGTGAGGATTTGGCCGTTAATCGGGCTGCTTTGAGCCTTTTCTCAACACGGCAAAAAGTTCATTTTCCAAAGAGAATAGATCCGGCGATGCGCTTTCCTGGCCGCTGTGGGCGCTGTAATAATTGTGGAAGGGGCCGGAAATGAGAAAAGGCCGAGGATGAACCTCGGCCTTTGTGTCAACAGATCGGACCGGATTTCTCCGATACGAAGAACTGTTACCGATATTGCTGAACCCGCGTCGCCCGGAGACCTGCCAGACCATGTTGGTCGATGGAACTCTGCCAGCTGAGGAATTCCTCAACAGTCAGGGTATATTTCTGGCACGCTTCCTCAAGACTCAGCAGGCCACCGCGAACGGCAGCAACAACTTCGGCTTTGCGTCTGATCACCCACCGTCTTGTATTTTCGGGTGGAAGATCTGCAACTGTCAAAGGACTCCCATCGGGGCCGATGACATACTTTACTCTCGCACGTATTTGATCGGTCATTGTACTCTCACACTCAACCTGACCTCATCGAAGTCGAGCATAAGGCAATGCCTTTAAAAGAGTCCTAAACCACTGGATACACTTTGGTAATAGTTTTTCTCATTCTGAAAAAACCGTTGCAGAATGGGAGATTAGCTGTGGTCGATACGATTGTGGACACTTTTGGAGAAAGTTGCCAAAACTTTAAGAAAAAGGCCGCCAGAGGCGGCCTGGTCTCGCAAGATGCGAGATTTTTCAAGCTTTGAGGCCTGTTTTTATCATTCCGTGGCGGTTTTTGCTGCTGCTGCGACCGACTTGATCTGCGAGGTCGGGATCTGTTGACCGCCGACAACGAGCATTGGCTCACTGGATGAAATATCCACATTTTCGACGACACCGGTGGTGTCCGTGGTGATGGAAATCGCATCGTCGTTGGCGTCGGTGGCATTGATCGAGATTGTATAGGTCCCTTTTGCCAGCCGGTTGCCGGCATTGTCGGTGCCATCCCAGTTGAAGGCCTGATTGCCCGGCGAAATGCCTACACCGCTCTCGCTGTAGACGATTTGCCCGTTGGCGTTGGAAATGGTGATGTCCGCCGATCCCTCGCCCGCTGACTCAAAGGCAAAGGTGGCACTGCCATAATCGTTCAGATAGGCCTTCGTTCCATCAATCGTCACGGTCGTGCCGACAAAATTGAGCACACCGAGTGCGTTGGAGGAGGTCATCATGCTGGCCAGATTTTCCAACTGCTCGTTGGATTTGATCTGTTGTTCGACGCTGGAGAACTGAACCAGTTGCTGCGTGAACTGGCTCGAATCCATCGGGTCCATGGGATCCTGATGCTGCAACTGCGTTGTCAGCAGTGTCAGAAAGGTTTCGTAGTTCTGAACCAGCGAAGCGGTATCAGAGGATGCCGTGGTACTGCTTTGTGAAACAATCGAGCCGATCGTCGTCATGAATATACTCTCCTAAGCGGTCATCAAATTACGAGATTGATGCCGTTGGACGCCATGTATGTGCCGGACTGATTTGGCTCCAGTATTGATGGGGCGGGAAGCTGTTCTTCCTCCATCTGCCGATTGTTTGCGATCCTATCCTGTTCAAATTGCTGATGGTCCCGCTGGCCAGTCATTTGCTGCTGCTGGCCTTGCTGATCCATCAGGGAATATTCGATACTCTGCTTGTCGACGTTGATGCCGCTCTGTTGCAGGCTACGCTCTAGGAAACGCTGGTCCCTCATGAGGAAGTCCATGGTTTCCGATTTTTCGACGAACAAATGCGCGCGTGCCTGACCGTCCGAGCCGATTGTCAGGCGCACGTCGACCTTGCCAAGGTCGGCGGGATCGAGGCGGATCTCAAACCGGGTTTCGCCCTTTGTGGCAAAACGGGAAATCTGCGCCGCGATTGCCTGTGCGTTGGCAATGGAGGCGTGTGTGGGCATCTGCCCTGTGCGGGCCATTTGCTCCATACCGGTCAGCCGGACCGAAGATGCATCTGTCTGCATGGAGGTCGCGGTGTCCACACGAAGGGTCTGGTCAGACTGCATGGCCATGTCCTTGAGGCCGCTTGAGCCTTCGAGGCGCGCCATCAGCTTGGCAAAAGCTTCGCCTTTGGGGGCCTGTTTGGCGGCCTGCTTCGGCTCTTCCGTCACAGCGGTATCCGATCTGGAGGCGCGGGTCGTGTCAGCATCTGTCGCTGGTTCGTCGCTCTGAGCCTGCGTGTTGGCGGGGCGCTGGTCGGTCTTCACGTCAGCATTGCTGCTTGCGGCCTGTTGCTGAGCGCTGGCGTCGGCGGACTTGGCCGCTGCTTTCGCTGCGGGCTGGTCGGGACGGGCGGCTTTTGTCTCGTCTTTCGCCTCGGTCTGAACTACGCCATCGGCGTCTGACTTGCTTCCCGCATTCACGGCATTGGCGGCTGCGCTCTGACTTGCGTCAGTCGAGGCATTGGATGCCTGAGACTGTTTGTCTTTTGGTGCGGCTGTCTCGGGACGAGCGGCAACGACCTGCTCACCGTTTGCGGCAGGTGTCTCGGTCTTTGCAGATACGATAGTTCCAGTGTCCGAGGTCACGGTCTGGGCCGGTGTTGTAGGCTGCTGTTCAGGCAATGTCAGAGCAACCGGTACAGGCTTTTTCGGCTGCGCCTCAGCTGCATCAGAACGCGTCTCGGCGGGTTTGTCTTGCGTGGTGGCGTCAGCATCAACATTCACGCTTTCCTCGCCGGAGGCGGGGAGCGGAGCGGGGGTGTCGGTCGTCTTCACGCTGGCATCGGCCTTGATGTTGGCGGCTTCGCTCTTCGGTGCAGCATCAGGTGCCACAGTAGCATCATTGCCGTCGACCACGGCAACATCAACCGGCTGAGCCGTTTGTGAAGATTGTGTTGAAAGATCCGGTGACGGGGCAGCAGGGGCGCCGGGCGATCCCTTGGATGTCTCCACGGGGGCCTCTGCATCCACCTGCTGCCCGTTCTCATCAAGGAGCGGGGCCGGCGGTGTCGCAGCCGTCCGGGTCGTCGCATCCTCATTCTCAATGGTCGTGTTTTCTTGCGTGCCAGCGTCCTGCGCCGCACCGGACAGACCTGTCTCGTCGGTGGTGGCTGGCGGAACCGTTCCATCCGGTTTCAAGCCAGCAGGAAGCTCGGGCGCAACCGGAGCATTTGATTGCTGACCAGTGTCATTGCCATTGGCCGGAGTGGGCACTGACCCCTGCGAAGTGGCACCAGTGGTGCCATCGTCGGCTGCGGCGTCCGTCGGGACTGTCGGCATGATTGGGGGCGTTGCAGGCAACTGGGCCATCTCATCGCCTGCGCCATCCTCGGTCTGGGCGGGCAGGGTCATGTCACTATTGGCGGGGGCCGGATTACCATTGGCCACGGGCTGATCGAATTGCAGGATGATTTCGGAGTGGGTCGATACGGCTTCGCTCACGTCATTTGCCGTTTCATCCGACTGGTCTGATGTCTCGGTGTTCGCGACGTTTGCGACTTCACTCTCAGGGGCTGCCTGTGCGCCTCTATCGGTCTCCGTACGCGCACGCGTGTTGTCTCGCACCGTCTCGCCATTGCCTGCATTGCGAGCGGTCCGGGCGTCGGCTGCCTTCGTCTGTTCTTTCAGATGCTGATCAAAGCTCGTTGCCGACGACGCAGCACGCGATTGGCCCTTGCTGTTCGCAACGGGCGCACGCGGACTGGCGATCACATCGGCCAAGACTGTATACTGAGCTACCATTCCCACCTCACAACACACTGTCGGGCACGAGTATTCAAGAAATGTGCCAGTGTGGCTTTTCCTTGAATGTCATTTTGTTTCAAAGGTTTGCTGAAAAGGTTCAGGCGGCAGCTTTTGCCAGCAGGGTCAAGAATTGCCGCGGTCAGGGAAAAATATGCCGGGTCTGGCAGGGCAAATTTTTGATTTGGGCTTTCAAAATGGGGCAAAGTCGCTATATAAGGGCCATTCAAATACCGGCAACAGAATAAGCAGGACCAGAGCTTGTTGCCGATGAACTTTCGTAGATTGGAATCGACAAGATGCTGAACAGTCTCGATTTGCCTGGTCGCCCAGAGGACACCCGTGTTGTTGTTGCCATGTCCGGCGGTGTGGATTCGTCGGTAACGGCGGCCTTGCTCAAACATCAGGGGTATGACGTCATCGGCGTGACCCTGCAACTCTATGATCATGGCAAGGCGATGCACCGGGTTGGGGCCTGTTGTGCTGGCCAGGATATTCAGGATGCTCGCCGCGTGGCCGAGCATCTCGGTATCCCCCACTATGTGCTGGATTATGAAAGTCGCTTCAAGGAAGCGGTGATCGACCGGTTCGCCGAGAGCTATCTCTCCGGCGAGACGCCGGTGCCGTGCGTTACCTGCAACCAGACGGTCAAGTTCGAGGATCTCCTCGAGACGGCCAAGGAATTCGGTGCCGATTGCATGGCCACGGGCCATTATATCTCGTCCAAGATGGTCGGGAACCGCCGCGTGCTGTTCCGCCCGTCCGACGAGGATCGCGATCAGACCTATTTCCTGTTTGCCACGACACAGGAACAGATCGACTTTCTGCGTTTCCCGCTCGGCGGCATGCCGAAGCCCGAAGCCCGTGCTCTGGCGCGTGAGCTTGGTCTCAGTGTTGCCGACAAGCAGGACAGTCAGGACATCTGCTTTGTGCCGACGGGCAAATATACCGACGTGATCGAACGGCTGCACCCGGGTGCGGCTGAGCCGGGCGACATCGTTCATATTGATGGCCGCGTTCTGGGTGAACACAAGGGCATCATTCATTATACCGTTGGCCAGCGTCGTGGCCTTGGGGTTTCGTCGGCTGATCCGCTCTATGTGGTCAAGCTGGACCCGATCCATAAACATGTGATCGTTGGTCCGCGTGAGGCGCTGGTGACCCGCCGTTTGAAACTGAGAGACGTCAATTGGCTCGGGCCGCAGTCTTTTGCGGAGTTCCCCGAGACAGGCCTTGAGATCCATGCCAAGGTCCGCTCGACCCGGCCGCCGAAAGAGGCATTGCTGTTTGCCATGCCTGATGGCGGTTTCGAGGTCGAACTGCTCGATGGCGAGCAGGGCGTTGCGCCCGGGCAGGCCTGCGTCTTCTATGATGGCGTAGAGAAGGAAGCCCAGCTTTGGGGCGGTGGCTGGATCGCAAGTACCAAGACCGAGGTCGTGGTGCCCGATGTGATCACTGTGAAGAGCGCTCAGGCAGCCAAGGCATCGGCCTGATTTGCCGATCAGACAAACGAAAAGCCGGTCCCATGGGCCGGCTTTTTCGTTTGGTGGCTTGTTGCCTCGGGATGTCTGATCAATGTTACCCGGCTACAGCTTTGCGGCGACCCTTTTGCTCTCTTTGCTGGTCGATGTTGAGATCCTTCACCCAGATCTGCATGTCCTGATCGGGATCGGCCTGCGGACTGAAGCGGGCGCCCATCAGGGGACGGTAGTTGCGCGTGCGCCAGAGGGTCTCGATGGCGCGGTCTTCTTTCGTCTTTTTGGGGCCGGTTCGCTCAAGAGTGGAATCCATGGCGTAGTCCGCACAGAAGTTGACCCTTGCAAATCCGATTTCCCGGGCGTGATGTTCGATGGCCTCGAACAGCTTTTCCTCAAGGTCCATGCCACGATAGGCATCGTCGAGCAAAAGCTGGGCAAAGTAGAAGAAGTCCTCAATTGCCTCTCCATTCCGGATCAGAGGATCGCCAAGGCTTGCGGCCTCATGCATCAACGGCTCGCCACAGGCGGCTCCGATGATCCTGTTCTTGTGGAGGGCGATGATAACCACTGCGCCGAGGTTCCGGGCAAATCGTTCGGGAGCACAAACGCCGCTCCCCATTCCGGTTTCGTCGATATATGGCCAGGTATGCTCTATCGACGCGCGCAGCTCTTCCAATTTGTCCATGTAGTCTCCAATGCAGATCCCACATAGAACCTTCAGTTCGATATCCATTAGTCTGTCCCCTAGTGCTGGCCCTGTTGTGCCATCCAAAAGTGGGCAGGTCATGTTACAAATGTGAAGGAAAGGCATTCCTTCAGTGACAACGGTCGATAGACTTATCGGGCTGTTAATGCACTGTTTAAGATTGTCCAGAAGTGGTTCATATCAATCCGGATTGCCTGGTTCGGTCTGGATGCCGAGATCCTTGAGGGTGACGATCCGGTTGCCGCGCAGATCGTTGGCGCAAACCAGAAAGCCGCGTTCTTCCATATAGGTCAGGAGGAAACGGGCGCGGGATGGCGAGCGCGTACCATAAGCGGTGGCGAGTTCGATGTTGGTCGGACAGGCTTTCTTGCCAAGGGCCGCCTTGGCGAGGAGCAGATAGACGCCGCGCATGTCTTCGGGCAATTGATCTGCGATCAGCCCGGCCTGATTCCACTGGTCTTCATCGAGGGTGTCTTCCTTCTCATCGACACCAGCCCGTGCTACCGCCAGCAGCTGGCGGAATTCCTGCAGTTCGGGTGTGGTCTTGAGGCTCTTTTCGATGCGGCACCGAACCTGAAAATCCTGATAGAGCACCGACACCGGCTGATAGGCGGCGTCCGGATCATCAAGAAGATCGGCCAGAATCTTGTGCAGGATCTCTTCCCGCTCTTCACGGCTGAGGCCGGGATCGAGGTCGAGTTGCGGCTCGGTCTGTCCTTCGAACTGTTCGTTGAGGCGAATGTCCGCGAGCTGCTTGAGGACATCTGCCGTCGACTTAGGGGGCGGCAGGATGGCCGCGCGTGGTTCGGAATCGGTGCCTGGTTTGAACAGCAGATCATCGATATTGTCGCGATCCACCTCCGGCAGCGGCATCAGCTTGGGGCTCGATGAACGGGCGGAGGTTTCCACCGGGCCGATCTTGACGGTTTCCGAGCGGCGATAGAGTGCCGGGCCAAGGGCGACGAACTGGCCACGGTCGAGATTGCGGAAGGTCTCCGCCTGCCTGCGCTCAAGGCCGAGCAGATCGGCGGCGCGGGCCATGTCGATATCAAGGAAGGTCCTGCCCATGAGGAAGTTTGAGGCCTCGGCGGCGACGTTCTTTGCGAGCTTGGCTAGACGCTGGGTGGCGATGATCCCGGCAAGGCCGCGTTTGCGGCCGCGGCACATGAGGTTGGTCATGGCGGCGAGGGACGTGCGGCGGGCCTCTTCGCTGACTTCCCCACCGGCGGCGGGGGCGAAGAGCTGGGCTTCATCGACGATCACGAGTGCCGGATACCAATAGTCGCGCTCGATATCGAACAGGCCATTGAGAAAGGCGGCTGCCGCGCGCATTTGCCGGTCGGCATCGAGACCTTCGAGATTGAGAACGGCGGAGACGCGGTGCTGGCGGACGCGGGCGGCGATCATGGCAAGATCGGCTTCCGTGCCGACAGCGTCAACGACTGCATGGCCGAACTTGTCAGAGAGGGTGACGAAATCTCCTTCCGGATCGATGACGATCTGCTGCACCCACGGAGCGCTCTGCTCGAGAAGGCGGCGCAACAGGTGAGACTTGCCGGAGCCCGAGTTGCCCTGAACCAACAGACGGGTTGCCAGCAACTCTTCCAGATCCATCTCGGCTGGTTGGCCCAGTTTTATGGTCCCCAGATCAATGCTGACGGTCATATTGGCATACTGCTCGGTTGGCTGATGTAGGACAGGCGTGCAAAATCTCAGATTCGCTCACCGTGCGCAAGAAACAGGTGGTTTTGTCGACTTGAAGATTGCCTATTACAGGTTCATGTTCGACAGGGAAGGAATAGCGTCATGACCACCAAAGTCAAGCCAAACGTCGCCGCAATCAAACAGACCATGGGATCGGTGGAGTGGAGCATTTTGCTGTTGTTGTCCGTCCTGTGGGGTGGATCCTTCCTGTTCATCAGCGTTGCCGTTCAAGAGCTGCCCACATTGACGATTGTGTTCGTTCGGGTGTTGCTTGCTGCGGTGGCGCTGTGGCTGTTTATCCTTTTGACCGGGCGAGCGCTTCCCAAGGGGCGAGACATTTGGTTGGCCTTTCTGGGCATGGGGCTATTGAACAATGCCATTCCCTTTTGCCTCATTGTCTTTGGTCAGCATTCCATCGCGTCGGGGCTTGCCTCGATCCTCAATGCATCGACGCCCCTGTTCACAGTGCTGGTGGCCGGAATGCTGTTGGAGGATGAGAGGCTGAGCAGTCGCAAGCTGATCGGTGTGGCGATTGGGTTTCTCGGGGTTGCCGTCATGATCGGCCTTGATGCCCTGTCCGGTCTCGGGACACACATCCTTGCGCAGCTTGCCATTGTTGGGGCGACACTTTCTTATGCCTTTGCCGGGGTGTTCGGAAGGCGGTTCAAGGCGTTCGGCACGGATCCGGTCGTGGTTGCCGCCGGGCAAGTTACCGGGGCGAGTATCGTTCTGCTTCCCGTAGCGCTCATCTTTGATGCGCCCTGGACTTTGCCTCTGCCGTCGTTCGACGTCATGGCAGCGGTGGTGGCATTGGCGCTCATTTCCACCGCGCTCGCCTATATCTTCTATTTCCAGCTGCTGGCTCGAGCGGGGGCGACCAACTTGTTATTGGTGACGTTCCTCATCCCCGTTACTGCGATCCTTCTGGGTGCGCTGCTGCTTGATGAGCGGCTTCAGCCTATCCATTTTGTCGGGATGGCGTTGATTGGGGTTGGCCTTGCCGCCATTGACGGACGTCTGCTCAAATTTCTCAAGAGCTAGTATTTGGCTTGCTGGCGGCGGATGGCGACGGCCTTCTGTTCGATTTCAATGGCCTGATGCAGGGTTTTGACCCCGGAGGCTTCAAGCAGGTCGATCAGTTTGAGTAGCACTTCAGCTGTCGCGAGGGAATCGCCAAGGGCCGTGTGGCGCACTTCGGGTGGGATCTCGATGCCAAACTGCTCTGCGAGGGCATCAAGCGTGAGGCTGGAGGTCTGCCCCTGCAGATGGGCGGCGAGCAGCACCGTGTCGAGCACCGGATTGTCGAAGCGCACCCCTGCCGCATCCTGCTTCATGGTCAGGAATTTCATGTCGAAGGCGGCATTGTGGGCTACGAGTACCGCGTCTCCGACAAAGGTGTGAAAACGCGGCAGCACCGCCTCAATCGTGGGGGCATTGGCGACCATGTCGTCAGTGATGTGGTGGATTTTGGTGGAGGCTGGCGGGATCCTGCGGCCCGGATGGATGAGTTGGTCGAAGCTCTCGCCTTTGATGATGCGCCCGTTGACGATGCGCACCCCGGCAATCGAAATCATTTCGTCGCCGCCTGACGGATCAAGGCCGGTGGTTTCGGTGTCAAAGACCACAAAGTCGAGGTCTCGCAGCGGCGTGTCTTCAAGACTGCCGAGGTTGGTGCGTTCCATCAGATCGAAGTCATAGAATTCGAGCCGCTCGGGGATCATCTGCCGGGTGTCCTTCCTGGGCGTCATCGTGATGGTCGCGAGCCGGGGCCAGCGGGAGGCGCAAGTGGATGCGGCCGTCAGGCGTCTGTGTACACCAGAAATCGGTCTTGTGCCGATTGAGAACATCGCCGCCATTGAGTGCTCCGAGATCCGGGTCGAGCGGTTCGTCGAGCCAGCTATTGATGCGGGAGATGCTGAGGATGTCGGCGCCGTACCAGAAGGCATCGAGATAAATCTTTTTCTCCTGCTGTGTTGCCTGTAGCTGGAAGGCCTTGACGTCTTCAGTCTCGGCGATCTTGCGCAGGATGAATTCGATCAGTTCGACGATGGTGACTGAGTCGCAATGAAGCCAGACAGGGTCGCCGACAAATTCGCAGGAAAGTGTCAGCTTTTCGGAGCTGTTGCGGCGCAGGATCGAGTTGAAGAGGGAGGCGGAATAGACATCGCTCATCGGCCAGGCTCCTGCCAGCATGTCCTGTGCCTTGGTATCGAGCTCTTCGATCCGCTCAGACAGGGCGACCGCTTCGGTGGCGACCATCTGTTCAAGCGAGCGTCGAACGTCGGGGGCGAGGTCATAGTCCGCTGGCGAGCATTTCGGCGGTGGGCGCGCAGATTGGCGGCAGGGGTGACGCAGCTCAATGAGGGCGGTCCTGCAACAGACGGTCGCGCTCGACATTTTCCGACAATTGCCGGGTGACGTCCTCGAACGTGACGGTGAAGCCGCTCGGTGATGTTTCGGCCTCATTAAGCAGCAGCGAGACGCGGCCCTGCAAGGTGTGGGCGGCCATCGGCTGTGGCGCAGATGACCATCTGGCTGAGGCCTTCGCGGTGGCGCTTGTGGCGGTCATGCTCGAAGCGGTGGGTGAGCCTTTCGAGGGCGTGGCGGAAGGGGGCTGCCGAAACCACCGAGAAGAGCGAGCGACCAAGCCCAAGCTCGCCCGAGACATGGAGGATTTGCATGGCCCGGCGGTTATAAAGCAGGATCTTGTGGTCGAGATTGCAGATCAGCACGCCCTGATCAAGCTCCTGAAGGACGCTTTCGAGGCGGCGTTTCTGTTTGCTGGCGCTGGCCGTTGCCTTGGCAACCTCGGCGTCGGTCTCCTCGCGTGCCTCGACGAGGGCTGCCGAAATTTCGCGGATTGCGGGATTGAGGAAGCCCAGATATTTGCCCGTCTCGTCGCCGAGCTGTTGTGGTGCGCCGGCGTGGACCAGGGAGCGGACATCCTTGACGATCAGTTCGATGGGTTGGGCGACGTTGATATCGAACTTCTGCCAGACCCAGCCGGAGATGAAGAGGATGCCAAAGCAGGTGAGGCCGCCGAACAGCACCAGATGAGGCAGGGCTTCTGGGCCTATGCGCTGGAGCGCAAAAACTGAGCGCCGCGGACGAGAAGCGCGCAAGAAGCGACGGTGATGAGGGCAAAGAAAAGAAAGATGCGAACACGCAGGCTAAGGCGTTCCAGTCTGGTCATGGCGGGCTTTTCGCTGATGGGTCGGGAGGAACACCGGTTCCGAGGCGCGTGTCGGGCAGGGCTCAGGCGCATGCAGGATGATGCGTGTCGCCATCCAGAATGGTCTGGACCGTCTCAACGATGGAGGAACATGGAGAAGGGTTTGGTCAGATAGGCATCCGCTCCGACTGCAAGGCCCTTTTCGATCTCGTATGTCGCGGCTGCGGGCGCCTCATCATGACAATCTTGACGTCATGGGTGCCCGGTTCAGCGCGCAGGGTCTGGCAGACGTCATAGCCGTCGCGACCGGGCAGGGAGATGTCGAGCAGGATCAGATCCGGATGCCGCGCGGTTGCCTCGCTGATCGCCATGTCGCCATCCTTGGCGACCGTTACATCATAGCCCTCCGCCTTCATCAAATGCTCAAGAGCAAAGGCGATCGAGGCTTCATCATCGACGACGAGAATGGATTTTGCCATCTCAGGGTTCCTCCCAGAAACCGGTCATGACCTGTATTCTTCGAGTATCGCGATTAGTGCCCAAGAGGTGCAATTGGCCATTCGTGTCAGCATGTCGCACCTGTCAGATCTGCGCCTATGACATTTGTATAAAAAAACTCTAGAATAGTGCCAATAGACAGCACGAATCTTTCCGATTCAACCAAGTGTGGCAAGTTGCGTCACTCAAAACCACAGAGATGCGTGATAGGTCTTGATTGCGGATAGCCGCGAATCCGAGCGCTCCTCCATGCGCCCCTTCGATACGCCGCTCTCAATTTGCTCAATTCAGCAACTGCGAGATGAAAATGTCTCTAGCAACTCATATGCCCGTTTCTGTTTGTGGTCGCAAATCCAGACGGTCCACCATCTTGTTGATGGCGACAGCCATGCTGCCATTGTTCGCCGTGACCGCAAAGGCGTCCTGCGATTTCAACGGAACATTCTACCTAACAAACTGCGGCTCGAACATTTTTGCCCACGCAACATCTGAAACGTCGTCACTGACTGTGACCGATGAGACAGTTGAGTACATAGAGATTGCACCACAGGCTGGAACGTCGCCGACAACACAGACTCTGATCGTTACAGGCAATACTATCGTCTATAAACCCCAGCTATAGCGGCATCTACTCGCAAACCTCAGAGGCCAATCATATCCTGGGCGCCACGATTGGGGCGAATGTGACCGTCACGGCCATCGGAGGATTCGGCGGTATATGGTTCAAGAATGATACGTCCGGAGATCTGTCCCTCGACAGCGCTGCGACGGTTACTTCGACTGGCGGTCCCGGGATCAGCTTGTCCACCAATCTGGGAAGCGTCACTCTGATCAACAGCGGTGATGTGACGTCAACCGACGACCGCGGGCTTTATGCTGATGGAGGTTACAACAATACCGATTCATCTCAAGTCCGTCGTCTCCATCACCAACAGCGGCACGGTTGATGCCTACACAGCGGCTATTCGCGCCATCAATTATCATGGCCTGTCGACGATCACAAACACGGGCACGGTCAGCTCCACAACGCGTCAGGGGCTGGTTGCCTGGACACAGAGCGGAGATGTCACAGTCGACAACTCCGGCACTGTGAGTGCCTTATGACGATATCGGCGTGCAGGCCTGGAGTACCGCAGGGGATGTCACCGTCACCAACAGCGGGTTGATCGAAGCCTATGATGACACGTCGCTTCTCGATGCAGGCATTGGCCACAGTGGTATCGACGCCTATGCAGCCACCTCGGGTGATATCGACATCGTCAACAGCGGCACAATCTATGCTCCTGATGGTACGGGCATCCTGGCAGAAGCCGTGCTGGGAGATATCGTCATCGACAACAGAAAACGCTCTTACCGGCGAGACCGGCATCGATGCGCTGACCGGCAGCGGCAGCGTTTCGATTCTCAACAGCGGTTCGATCACGGCCCTTGACGGCAACGGTGTTGTCTTGAGAGGCGCGAGCCTGACCAATACCGGGAGCATTTTCCGCATCCAATTACGGGCGTCTACCTGATCGGGTCTGGCAACACGCTCACGACATCTGGAACGATCAGCGGCACAGTCGCGTCGGTTTTCTTCGGCGCAGGTGGCAACACGCTGAATATCGGGCAGAATTCTGTCTTTGACGGCGTTGTGGACTACAACAGCACCAGTGGCAACACGACGACATTCGGAGCAGGCAGCTATCAAATCGATGCGACGAATTACATTGCCAGCGCCAACAGCATTGGTTTGAATGACGCTTCGCAAGTTGTTGTCCTCAATCATCCGGACAGTGACGGAAGCATCAACGTCATCGCCGCGCAGCCTATCGCCAACATCGCAGAGCAATATACCGGTAGCGTCGCCGATCTGGTTGGTAGCATCATTGCCCTCGATATACAGCGGCCCGATAGTGGCTTCGGTTTCGACACGAGCACACACCTTCTGTCCTACAGTGGGGAGGCCAAACAGGAGCCGGCTCTGCGTGTGGTCAGGCAATTTGGTGAAGGCAATGCTCTGGATTCCCACGGCAATCTGTTCTGGGCCCGAGTCTTTGGAGGGCTGCGCGACTATTCCGGCTCTTCGTCAACCTACGACAGTTCGATCTATAATTATGGTTTCATCACCGGTGTGGATCACGTGTTTGATCGCGGGCGCTTTGGGACTGTTTGCTGGCGGGGGTGGCGTCGACGCCGATCAGAATGACAGCGCCAACAGGCTTCAGGGGACAGACCGGCTTTTGGGGTGTCTATGGGGCTTTTGCCATTCAAAGGCTTTCTTCTCGATGGTTCGATTACGATGGGAGCCATTCGCAACGAAGCATCCCGTTCGATCAACGCTGGCAGCGAACATGCCGAAGGCACATTCTGGGGCGGGTATATTGCCCCGCAGGCGGCGCTCAGCAAGCGTTTTGAAATTGCGCCGCAATGGGCGGTGACGACGGGAGTGCAGTTGCGGTATGTCGGTGCCTTTTATGAAGGCTACACCGAGCATGGCTCGTCGCAGAATTTGAGCTACGATTCTCGCCAATCCCACTCCGTGGAGGGGCGATTGCGAATGGACCTGACCCATGAAACCACGATTTCGGACAATCAGACGCTTGCTCTGAGTCTAAACAGCGCGCTCGTCGATACGCACAATCTAGGGCGAAAAAGCTATGGCGCCAGCCTCGAGAATACGGAATTCACTCTGACGGATTCGACCGATCGAAATGTGCAGGGTGTCAGCCTTGGAGCCTCATTCTCCCTCGGCCCACAAGAAGGGTATTGCCATGTATGGTGGCGTTGACGGGACGGCTTATTCAGACGATTCCGTCAAATACACAGGCCGCCTGGGCATCAAGATCGCCTTCTGACACTCACTTGTTTTGGTGGGACGATAGTGGCCCGATGGGCTGGAGGAAGAGGGCAAGGCGCTGATCTCAATCGCTCAAGGACGCGACGCGTAGGGCCGGTATGAGTCCGATCAAGACATTCAGTTAAAACATTCCTGACGAGCACTCGATTTGCCCCGTATCGCAGTGCCAACACTCCAGAGCGATGTTCCTGACTGGGCGTTTGACATTACTTTGAGAACACTTGAAGCGGACACGAAATCCTGATCATTCCATTTCGGCGATCTGATCGACCAATCTCCGGATTTGTTCCGAGAGCTGAATAAGATCGCTTTTGACCAATAGTTGCATATTCAATTGAGTGAAAACGATTAGATTTAATCTTAATAGTTGCAAGCAAACCATTTCATGCCATGAGAGACGCATATGAAGTATTTGTTCGTAGTCGGCTTTACTCTCGCCTTCGTGTCTTCGGCAGCTTGTGAACGGAGCCCTGAAGCGCCGCAAAGCAACTTAACTGCAACTGGATATACAGCTGATCACTTGTACCATGCCAGCCGATACTATTTTCTCAAAGGAAGCGCTCTACCGGAAATGATAGAACGTTGCACTAAAGGATTTAGGTCACAATACTTGGCAAGATGTGATTGGTGCGACGGAAAAGCAGATTCAACAAGCCGACAAAGCCGCTGGCATGGTTCTAAACGCTGCTGGTGTCCACGTATGAAAACATTGAGCAATTTTGGCATTGGTATGCTTCAGAAGAACCAAGCTTTGAAACCGTTGTCACTCCCTTCGCCGAAGGTGAGGATGAACCTAAACCAACATGCCTTGAGCTTGCTATGGACTACAGCCAGAGCATGTCTTTTCTGGTGGATGTGACTGAATCCGGAAATCGGACAATTGGTCCTGAGAGTATCAACAAACAAACCGATTTCGGTATGGCTTTAGAGATCAATTCAAATACATCGAGGCATGCCACAAACTTAATACTCGGGTATCCCTTACGGGCTTCTTATTCAGTATTTGCATTACCTGGACCACCCGAATTTGAAAGCGTAAGAAGCGGAGACCGCAAAGATTCAGCAATGTTTTTATATGTATCGGGTGGTGTCTGCATAAATGGGAAAAAGGGAAGGTACCAAGCAATCCATTTAGCGTGCCCTGATCTCCAGTTCATTGAGGGAACTCCGGTAGAATTGAAAGGCGAACTTTTCGAAGCAGACAATGCTAATCACAAAAGTCCAGTTCTAATGCAATGCTTGGAATAGAATGTTTAGAAGCAAAACACTTTAATCAAGCCTTTTTAAATCAAGCGGGCATTCCCAAGTCGACAAGAGGTGTTTCATAAGTGTCTTCGGAAGACATTGCACAAGACATTCAACCATATGTAGCGGATATCCGCTTCGTCCACCCACCCGTCCTTACTCACACGCAGCTGCCAGCAGCGGGCTATCGGGTTCCAGTGGGCGCCAGTTCGCTTTGGTGGTGACGGCGTCGGGAGAGACTGGGTCGCTGCTGGCCCAGTCGCTGCGGCGGCCTGCGGTGCAATCGATGAGATTGAGAATGGTCAGGGTCGGGCCGTCCTTTGAGGCTGAAACAGGCTGACGAGGCGCAGACCCGGCAAGGCGTCGTTAGTCCTGATCGAGCGCTTGTCGAGGGCGAGGAAACGGTCGGTGCGCGGTACGATGTAGGAGAGGGGCTGGAGGAGGCTTGTGCCCTGAGCCGACTGGATGACCACGATATCATCGCCGAAATCCGCCGTCGCGCGGCTGTACCAGCCATAGTCGAGAACGACCTGAAGCAAGATCATGGCGACGCCTGCGGAGGTGGGAACGACCCATTTCGGGCGCGGTTTCCTGAGCACGAACTTGTAGAGGGAGATGGCCAATCCGGCCGCGCCAATGCCGGCGACGAAGGTTCCGAGCAGAATGAAAAGCATGTAACGGGCCCGATCTTCTTTGGGTGTTTCAGGTGCGGCGATGCCGGTTGTTGCTGTTGTGGCACGGAATGCATGTCATTGATAAGGCAGCATTTCGTCGGGTGTGACCAGATTGCTCCTCGCCCAGCTTTCCGCCCCTCAGGTGCGCGCGCCGGATGTGCTGCCAAGCGCGGACTGTAGCGTCTTGATGACCATGAAGGCATCCTTCAAGTGGTTGCGTTCGAGCTCGCTGAGGCTGGCAGGGGTCATGTAATTGTCGGGCTTTTCGCCTTCGCGGATCTGCCGGGCCTGATGCTCGAGGCGGGTCTCGAAAATGAGATCATAGGCATCGATGAGATCCTGCGCCCCCAGCGCTGGACAGGACGCCGATCTCCTTGGCGCTGAGCAGGCGTTTCGCGGGTGTTGGCGGCAGCGATGGCTCCTTCGAGCGCATAAGCGCGGGCAAGGTCGACAATCGCACGATGCCATTCAGTTTGAGGTCGAGTGTGTCCTTGTGCTCGCCTTTTCTGATCAGGGCAAAGCCGCGAAAGAAGCTCAGCGGCGGCGTGTGGTTGAGGGAATTGGCAATCATGTGGGCGCGGAAGATGCTGTTCTTCTTGGCCTTTTCCAGCGTTTCCTGCTGCATGCCGCGAAACAGGCTTTCCTCGCCGACGATGGGCCGCAGGTCAAACATGACGCTGGCCAGCATCTGGGCCATGGGGTCGGGCTTGTCGATCCACTTGTCGAAATAGCCGCGCCAGACGGAGGCTGGCTGGCACCAGCGCGGGTTGGTGGCCATCATCTCGCCGGGGCAATAATAGAAGCCGGAAGCATCAAGGCCGTCCGAGACATATTGCGCAAAGGCGCGGAACCAGTCGCCATGCTCGGCCTCATTGTAGCTTTCATCAAGGATGAGGCAATTGTCCTGATCGGAGACGCCGGTCTGTTCCTGCCTCCCCTGTGAGCCACAGGCGAGCCACAGATAGGGAACGGGTGCGGGGCCCATTTTGTCTTCGGCCATTTGCACCAGACGGCGGGTGAGGCTGTCGGTGACATTGGTGACGATGCGGCCGATGTTGTGGGCGTCAACGCCGCTGCCGACGAGCTGGGCCAGCATTTGCGGCACCTTGGCGACGATTTTGGCGAGGCTCTCGAAATCGGACTGGCGTTGCAGGTCGCGAATGAGAAAGGGTGCCGAGACCGCCTGTCGACGCACCAGATTGGTGTTGGTCAGGATGCCGACCAGCTGGCCATTGTCGACGATGGGCAGGTGGGTATGGGCGCGTTCCATCATGGCCATCATGGCATCAAAGCCGAGGGCATCCGGACCCAATGTATAAGGGTCGGCGGTCATCACCTCGCGAACCGGCGTGTCTAGCGGGCGGGAGGCGGCGACAACGCGGTGGGTGAGGTCGCCAGAGGTCAGAATGCCGATCAGGCGATTCTGCTCGGTGACCAATATGCAGGAGATCTTGTTCTCGCCCATGATCTTGGCGGCCTCGGTGACCGGCACATCGGGGGAGACAGTGATCGGCGAGCGGGTCATCAATTCGCCAACCGTGATGGCGATCAGGCTGGCGGTGGTGTCCGAGGCTTGGGCCTTGGTGCTCTTCTTGACCAGCGAACTGTCGAAATAGGCGTGGAAGGAGGGATAGAGCTGGATCAGGCGTTTGAATTCCGCCTTGGGAATGACATAGATCGTGCTGTCCTCGCTGGCGACAGCGCTGTTCGGGGCTTCGCCATTGCCGAGCATGGCGCGCTCGCCAAAACAGTTGCCGACATTGAGATGGAGCAGGAGGCTGTTTTCCGGCGTGATGAGGTCAACGGCACCGGACCGGATCAGATAGAGGCCCGGCAGACGCTGCCCGACCTCGACGATCGCTTCGCCCTCCTTGACGTCGAGCACCGAGGTGACTTTCGAGAGGGTTTCGAGTTCCGCCATCTCCAAGAGGTCGAACGGATGCCGGTGCGAGGCGAAATCGGTGAAGTCGCCCTTGTCGGCAAAGCTCGCGTAATCTGTTCCGCTCATGGTTGGCCCTCCCAAGTCATGCCTCAAACGGTAATACTGTCTTTTAAAAAAAAGATCCCACCGAAAGGCTCGGCGGGATCTCTTGTCGTGTCCTTGATCAGGGTCACAAGGACCGGTTGGGATCCCTGTGTTGCTTGTCTTAGTGATCGACCGCTGCGCCGGCACCTTTCGGTACACGAATGCTCTCGACCAGCTCTTGGATTTCCTGCGGCGGTTCTTCGGTAACCGAGGAGACGAGATAGGCAACTGCGAAGTTGATGATCGCGCCAATGGTACCAAAGGCTTCAGGGGTGATGCCCAGAAGGTGGTTTTCAGAGGTGTTGGGCAGCATGTTGGTGCCAGGGATGAAGAACCAGCCCTTGTACATGAAGATGTAGAGCAGGGTGGCGAGAATGCCGGCGATCATGCCGTAGATCGCGCCCTTGGAGTTCACCCGCTTGGAGAAGATCCCCATCATCAGCGCCGGGAAGATGGAGGATGCTGCAAGGCCGAAGGCCAGAGCCACCACCTGAGCGGCGAAGCCCGGAGGATTGAGGCCGAGATAGGCGGAAATCACGATGGCGACACCCATCGAAATTCGGGCCCACAGCAGCTCCTGTTTTTCCGTGATGTCAGGGGCGAAGGTGCCCTTCAGCAGGTCATGGGACACGGCCGAGGAAATGGCCATCAAGAGACCGGCTGCGGTGGAAAGTGCGGCGGCGAGACCGCCGGCTGCAACCAGTGCAATCACCCAGTTCGGAAGCTTGGCGATTTCCGGGTTGGCCAGAACCATGATGTCACGGTCCACGGTCAGCTCGTTGCCCTGCCAGCCGAATTCGTCTGCCTTGGATTTGAAAGCTTCGGAGCTGTCGTTGTAGTACTGGATGCGGCCATCACCGTTTTTGTCTTCGAACTTCAGAAGGCCGGTGGTCTCCCAGTTCTTGAACCAGTCGGGGCGGCTTTCATACAGAAGGTTGCCATCTTCGGCGCCGATTTCACCGGTCTGGATGGTGTCCATCAGGTTCATGCGGGCCATTGCGCCAACGCCGGGAGCGGTGGTGTAGAGGATCGCGATGAAGACCAGAGACCAGCCAGCGGTCCAGCGTGCGTCGGAGACTTTGGGCACGGTGAAGAAGCGGATGATGACGTGCGGCAGACCCGCTGTGCCGATCATCAGCGACATGGTGAAGAGGAACATGTTGAGCGGATTGTTGGTGTAGGCGGTATATTCCGCAAACCCAAGATCCGTGACCACCTGATCGAGTTTGGACAGCAATGGTGCGCCCGAAACGTGATCAGAGAAGAGGCCGACCTGCGGCAGGAAATTGCCGGTCAGTTCCATGGAGATGAAGATCGCCGGAATGGTGTAGGCGAGGATCAGCACAATATACTGGGCGATCTGGGTGTAGGTGATGCCCTTCATGCCGCCCTGAACCGCATAGAGGAAGACGATCGCGGTACCGATGATCAGACCGGTCGATGCGTCCACTTCGAGGAAGCGCGAGAAGGCCACGCCGACACCCTTCATCTGGCCAATAACGTAGGTGATCGAGCAGATGATCAGGCAGATAACGGCCACGATGCGGGCGGTTGACGAATAGAAGCGGTCGCCGATGAATTCCGGCACGGTGAACTTGCCGAACTTGCGCAGGTACGGGGCCAGCAGCATGGCCAGCAGCACGTAACCACCGGTCCAGCCCATCAGATAGGCGGAGGCATTGTAGCCGCTGAAGGAAATGATCCCGGCCATGGAAATGAAGGACGCTGCCGACATCCAGTCAGCGGCGGTTGCCATGCCATTGGCAACGGGGTGAACGCCGCGACCGGCGGCATAAAACTCACCGGTGGAACCGGCTCGTGCCCAGAAGGCAATCCCGATGTAAAGCGCAAAGGAGGCGCCCACAACGATGTAGGTAAGGGTTTGAAGATCCATTATCTCGCTCCGCTGTCCGACTGCGTATCCTGGACAGTTTCGGATTTATTTGTATTGGATACGCGTGACATCAATAAACTGGTACGCTGTTGCGTTGCTCTAGGAACGCAAGAGGGTCTGATTACTCTTCGACGCCATATTTCTTATCGATGGCGTTCATGCGCCATGCGTAGAAAAAGATGAGCGCAAGGAAGACCCAGATGGATCCCTGCTGGGCAAACCAGAAGCCCAGGTCGCTACCACCAACTGCGATGCCTGACAGTGCAGGACGAAGAAGCAGGCCAAAGCCGAACGACACCACGAACCAGATAACTAGGCAGATCGCGATGAGGTTGAGGTTGGCCTTCCAATAGGCATGTCCGGATTCATTGTTCTCGGCCATAATTCCCCCCATTGAGGTTGAACCGGCGAGCCGGTTCTCATTCCTGGAAACCCCGCCGTCCGACTGCTGATATTCTAGGAACAGGTTCCTCTTTCTGGCCCCGATACCGGTTTGTGCAGTCTGCTTCTGGCAGGATCATTTGTATAAAAGAGCCAAGACGCACAGGGTGCTTGGCTTGTGAGTGATGTAAAATGAGAGGTCCGTTCAATTCAATTGATGTTTCGTATAATTCCCTCATTCTTTAGTCGCTAAAAGCGTTAAGGGCTGAATTATTTGAGTTTTGAAGCGCTGATTAAGAAGTGAATTTCCTATAGTTCGGTCAATTCTTCATATCTTAAAGTATAATTTCAATGTTATTGTTTTTGCAGGTGCGAAATGACGCCGGGGTATGTGGTGTGGCCCGGTTGCTCTACTTTGGTTTAATCTATCAAGATGTGAGGTGGAGTAGCGGGCCATGATCGAATCAGATCGGTGCGGGAGTGTTGGGGGTAGTGAGGTGCCAGAGATGAGCCTGCGATATGATTGACGTTGCGGATCGGCTCGTGCATATGGAGCCAATGACACATCCACCCAGTCTCACCCCGCCTCTCGTTGACTATTGCCCACCGCAAGAGCCGTATCTCAGCGTGCTTTATGCGGATGAGCATATTGCGATTATCGACAAGCCGTCGGGGTTGCTCAGCGTGCCCGGCAAGGACGAGGCGCATTGGGACTGTGTCGAGTTTCGGGCGCAGAAGGTGCTGGGTGATGCTCGGATCGTGCATCGTCTCGACATGGACACATCAGGCATTATGGTGCTGGCGCTGAATGATGCCAGCCATCGCAATCTTGGTCGTCAGTTCGAAAAGCGCAAGGTGCAGAAATCCTACATCGCTCGGGTCTGGGGCGTGATGGCGGAGGATGCGGGGCATGTCGATCTGCCGCTCATCTGCGACTGGCCGAACCGTCCCAAGCAGATGGTCTCTTTCGAGCATGGCAAGAAAGCGACGACGGATTGGGAGGTGTTGGCTCGCGATGAGCGCTCAACGTTGGTGAGGCTGACGCCACACACCGGGCGCTCCCATCAGCTCCGGGTTCACATGCAAAGCCTTGGTCATGTGATCATGGGGGATCGCTTCTATGCGGAAGGTGACGCGCTCGCGTCTGCTGACCGCCTGCTGCTCCATGCAGAACGGCTGGGGCTGATCCATCCGGCCATTGGGGCGTGGATGGACTTTGTCAGCCCCTGTCCCTTTTCCTGACGGAGACTTTCTGTCTGCTGGAGGGCGTTACTGTCTGGCCCAATTGACGGTCACCGTGCTGGTTTCCTTGCCGCCCTGAATGCGTCCAGAACGAGAGTAGAAACTGCTCGTGCCCTTGACCGAGAAATTGACGTAAATCTTGTCGGTGGCGTTGGCGCCGGTCAGGTTGAGGCTGCTGCCAGAGGGTGAGCCGGACAGGATGATCTTGGCCAGATCTCCGCGCTGCAGGATCGGTCGGCCCGAGACGCTGCCATTGGCTGCTTCCTTGAGGGTCGATTCAAAGCTGGACGTGGCATTGACCGAACCGCAGCGGCCACTGAGCTTGAGGCTTTTCTGCCCGACATTGTATTTGGCATTCAGCCGGCAGGCGAGCGGGTTGTTGCTTGGCTGGTCGCCCTTGCTCACGATGGTGCCTTTGCCAAACCATTCGCCATCCAGCTTTTCAAGGATGCTGTCAGCTTTCGCCCCGGTGGGGGCTGCGGCGAAAAACAGGGTGCATGCGATTGCTAGAAATGGCAGAGCAGAGTTCTTTCTGGACATGCTCATTTGGGTTTCCTTTCAAGGGCAAGCAGAAAACTGGGCAATAGAAACAGATCGGCCAAAAGGGCCACGAACAGGGCTGTCATGACGAGTCGCCCGAAGAGAGAGACGGACGGCATGGAGCTTAGCTGAGTCATGCACAGGCCTGCAACCAACAGCAGGGTCGTGGCGACCACTGCGGGCGTTATGGCGCTGATGGCGTGGCTCATGGAAAGCTCCATCGTCTGTCCGGGCTCCGCCTTTGATGTGTGGCGGAACTGGTTCAAGAGGTGAATCGAATTGTCGACAGCGATACCAAAAGCAATCGTCAGGGCGATGACAGCGGTCATGCTGAGCGGGCGATCGACGATCCAGAAGTAGGCCTCGACTGTCATGATGGGGATCAGGTTGGGTAACATGAAGGCAATGCCAACACGCACCGAGCGGACGATGATCATGATCGACAGGATGACGATGGCAATCGCGCTCATCAGTCCTTTTCTCAGGTCGCGGATGAGCTGCGGGGCTTCACGCCCCGTGAGAAGCGACAGTCCGGCAAGGGTGGCCTTGCCTTCGAGCCCATCTTGCTTGAGCTGGGTGAGGAGACCTTCCGCATAGCCACTGATCTGTTCGCCCGCCAGCATGGTGCCGAGGGGGATCGGGATGAGATAGGACTTGCCGTCCTTGCTGACGAAGCGGCTGATCATGGGATTTTCGTCCGCTGACGGCAGATGGTCGAGCTGGCGCATCCAGCCGACGACCGGTTCCGGATCGAGCGGTTTGGTCATCTTCTTGTTGAGAGAGGCGAGGATCGCTGCAATCTCGGTTCGGTCGGTGGTGCTGAGGCCCTTTTTCCCGTCCGGATCGGGGATGATGGCATAGAGCTGGCCGCTGCCGCCGAGTTTCTCCTCGATATAGATCTCGTCCTGACGGATCGACGTGTCCTCGGCCAGATAATCGGTGACGCGGAAGCTGGCTGGCAGGATGATGTGGATGGTGATCAGAAAGACCGAGAGGACGAGGGCGAAGAGGAGCGTGGGGCGGCGGAACGAAGTTGCCAGCCAGATTGCGGGCCGAGCTGATGCTTTGAGAAAGGCAGGTATGTGGGCCTTGGCCGAGGGCCTGCGATCGAGAAGGAAATGCGCAAGGGTCGGTAGCAGGAGGATCACCGACAGAAAGGCCAGCATGATCCCGAAGGAGCCTGTGATTGCCAGACGATGCATGGTCTGGACACCGCCAAGGCCGATGCCGACAAAGGCGAGGGCTGTGGTCAGGCTGGCAAGAAAACAGGCCGGGCCCGTGGTCGCGATGGCATGGGAAATCGCCGGAGTGATGTCTTCTCCCTCACTTCGCTTGCGCTGGATCGACATATAAAGATGGACCCCGTCGGCGAAGGAAACAACGATCACCATGGTGGGGATGATGGTGGTCAGGAAATCGACCGGGATCCGGAAGATCGCCAGCACACCAAAATACCAGACCGCGCCGATGATCGGCGGCAGTGAGCAGATGATCGCGCCGCGCCATGAGCGGAAAATGGTCCATGCGACGAGAATGCAGAGGATGGTTGAAGCAATCGTGATCTTGGTCTGGTCGCTGTAAAGCGTCGAGCGGATCGTGCGCTGGATCTCGGGGATGCCCGCAAAGGAGATGGAAAAGGCGTCGGAATAAGCGGCGGCGAGTTTCTGGATTTCTTCGACGTTCTGAGGGCTGAGGCCGCGTGGCTCGCCTTCTTCTGCCGGGGTCAGCATCAAGACAACGATGGTGGCCTTGAGATCTTCGCTGAGCATGCGTCCGGCAAGGGGAATGGAGCTGCGAAGCTGAAGCAGGCGCTCCCTGATGGGTAGGGCCTGAGCCTTGGGGCTCGTCAAAAAGAAGCCAGCCGGGGATCCGCTGCCCGTGTCCGCGGTTGCCTGCCCGACGTCGGGGTCTGGGGCGGATGGCAGGCTGAAAATCGAGACGGCTGCTGTCACCTGAGGGGCGAATTGCAGGTCCAGCAGGAAATTCTGGAAGCTCTCGTAGACCTTCGGATCGGACAGGTCTTCGGTGCGGATGAGGATGTTTTCGTCGCCTGAGAAGGCATGGAAATTTTCCTCAAGCGCTCGGAAGGACTGATAGGTATCGGAATCGTTGCGAAGGTTTTCGGTGATGTCGCCTGTGAACCTGGTCTCGGTGACCATCAGGAATGCGGCAATGATGGTGATGATGGCTGCCAGAGTTGCGATCAGTGTTGGCCGATGCGCAATTCGGGGAGCCATATACTTCAAACCAAGACTTTGCATGGAGCAGGAAATACCTTATCGGTCGGCGGTGGACCCAGCATGAAACCAGCTCTGCCAATGGTCGCTTTGCTCCAGTGTTCGCAGCATTTCATCGGGCAGGATGAACTGGCGACCGAGACGTTTCGATGGCTTGGATCTAAGCTCGGGAAAGATGAGCATCGCCAACTCGGTGCAGATCAGGGTTTGGTGGTCGAGTCCATCCAAATTATAGTCATAGGCTTTTCCCATATTTTGGATCGCGCGGTCAAAGTGAATTTCTGCATCTCGCTGATGGGTCGCACGAAAGATGGTGATCTCATCGGCGTTTAGCACGTCATCAAGGCTCGACAGTCCCGTTCCATGCCTGTCGGACTGGAGCACAGAGCGTCCCTCGGCGACGGCGTCGGCCAGAGGTTTGAGGCGGGGGATGTCGCGCCAGCCCTGTTTGGCCCAGTCCGTCTCGTTGCCAAGCCAGATGGCCATGTGGGTGTTGCGTCCGGGGGTGAAGAAGGACGTGCCCTTGAACGGGGCCGAAATGACGATGACATCAAGGGGCTGGAGCTGCTTTTCCAGCGTCAGCAGAAGGCGTTTATCATTGGCGAGGGTGCCATCGCGGAGCTCGATGAGGCCGATGGTCTTGGCGATGCTCTTGGCGACAATCTGAAAACTGGTAGAGAAGGGCGGGGCACCGAGGCTGAGACTGACGGTCAGATCGAGTGTCAGAAACAGGGCCGCGACGGACAGCAGAGCCTGCCGCCATGTGAGGCGGATGCGAGGCCACAGCTGGCTCGGGGCGTGAGAATGCAGGGGTCTGGTTATTTCTCTTGTCATGGAATAGCCCGGTTTCTTCCGGATCACCTTATTTTGTCGCGCGATGGACTGCAAATATATGTCGGTCATATGCGACATCTGTACCAAATAGTCAGATTTCCTGATCCCAGATGAATGTGGAGGCATTGGGGCACAGGGTAAAATTAATTTGTTGCGAATGCTTCTCAAAAGCAATTGCATTTGAAAATGGCCGCCGATATGGTTTGTGCGAGAGGTGCATGCCATTACAATCTTTGGTGGATGCCGTTGGTCAGAGCGTTCTTGAAGGGGAGATACAGATGCGGGTGAAGCGAATTGTCTTGAGTGTGCTGGCCACGGCCCTGCTGGTGGCGTCGCAGACCCTTGCTGCTGACAAGCCCATCAAGGTGGTGACGACCTTCACGGTCTTTGCCGATATGGCGCGCAATGTGGCCGGGGACCATGCGGTGGTGGAATCAATCACCAAGCCGGGTGCGGAAATCCATAATTACCAACCTACCCCTCGTGACATGATCCGGGGGCAAGGAGCCGATGTCATTCTGTGGAACGGGCTCAATCTCGAACTCTGGTTCGAGCAGTTCTTTCACAATCTCAGGGATGTGCCGAGCGTGATCCTGTCCGAAGGGGTTGAGCCGATCTCCATCGGCAGCGGACCCTATGAAGGCAAGCCCAACCCCCATGCATGGATGTCGCCAGCCGATGGGGTTGTCTATGTGGAGAATATCCGCAAGGCGCTGGTGCAGCATGATCCGGACCATACCGAGGATTACAATCGCAATGCGGAGGCCTACAAGGCCGAGATACTCGCTGTGGCCGAGCCTATTCGCGAGGCGCTTTCCGGCATCCCTGAGAGCAAGAAATGGCTGGTCACCAGTGAGGGTGCCTTCAGTTATCTCGCCCGCGATTTTGGCCTGAAGGAATTGTATCTCTGGCCCATCAATGCCGATCAGCAGGGAACGCCGAAACAGGTGAAGGCTGTCATCGATACCATCCGTGCAGAGGGCATTCCGGTGATCTTTTCCGAAAGCACGGTCTCGGACAAACCCGCGCGGCAGGCTGCGCAGGAGACCGGCATCAGCTATGGTGGTGTTCTGTATGTGGATTCGCTCTCGGAGGCTGACGGGCCCGTGCCCACTTATCTCGATCTCCTCAGGGTGACGTCGGAGACCATTGCCAACGGACTGATGGATTGATGCTGATGACAGGTGATCAAGGAGACGCACAGGACGGAGTGGCGCATGAGGGCGGACTGGTGGCGCGTGATATCACGGTGACTTACCGCAATGGCCATACGGCCTTGAGCAATGCCAGCTTTTCCCTTCCTCGCGGGTCCATTTCCGCCCTTGTCGGGGTGAATGGGTCGGGCAAGTCGACCTTGTTCAAGGGCCTGATGGGCTTCGTGCCGCTGGCCAGAGGAACTGTGGACATTCTCGGCATGCCGGGGCGTGAAGCCTTGCGGCGCAATCTGGTGGCCTATGTGCCGCAGGCTGAGGATGTGGACTGGAATTTTCCGGTGCTGGTCGAAGATGTGGTGATGATGGGGCGTTATGGCCATATGGGCTGGCTCAGGATTCCATCGCGGCGGGATCGGGCGATGGTTGACGAGGCGCTGGGACGGGTCAACATGCTGGAGTTTCGCAAGCGCCAGATCGGGGAGCTGTCGGGTGGCCAGAAGAAACGGGTGTTTCTGGCACGCGCTCTGGCGCAGGAAGGCAAGGTCATCCTGCTCGACGAGCCCTTCACCGGGGTTGATGTGAAGACCGAGGAGCAGATCATCCAGCTTTTGAGGGATCTGCGGGCAGAGGGGCATATCATCCTTGTCTCGACCCACAATCTCGGGTCCGTGCCCGAATTCTGCGACCGCACGGTGCTGGTCAATCGCACGGTTCTGGCGTTTGGATTGACGCGGGATGTCTTCACTCAGGCTAATCTTGAAGAAGCCTTCGGTGGTGTTCTGCGCCACTTCATTCTTGCCGGCGAAGAGCTGCATGATGATAACGATACCCGGCAGGTGACGGTCCTGACCGACGACGAGCGCCCGTTCGTGCTGTATGGCGAAGCCGATGAGGCGGGCGAGGGCACAGGAGACAAGGGCGCTGGGGACAAGGGCGCTGGGGACAAGGGACGAGGGGACTGATTGCATGGACTATTGGCTCGAACCCTTTGCCTACGACTACATGCGCAATGCCATGATCATCAGCGCGCTGGTCGGGGCGATCTGTGCCTTTCTGTCCTCCTATCTGATGCTCAAAGGCTGGTCGCTGATCGGGGACGCGCTGTCCCATTCCATCGTGCCCGGTGTTGCCGGGGCCTACATGCTGGGGCTGCCCTTCTCGATCGGGGCCTTTCTGGCGGGTGGGCTGGCGGCAACCACGATGCTGTTTCTCAACCAGCGCACCAAGCTGAAGGAAGACACCATCATCGGGCTCATCTTCACGTCCTTTTTTGGCCTTGGGCTGTTCATGGTCTCCCTGTCGCCGACCTCGGTGAACATCCAGACCATCGTGCTTGGCAATATTCTGGCCATCACAGATGCGGACAGTCTGCAATTGCTGATCATCGGCGGGGGTGACGCTCGGGATCCTGCTGGTCAAGTGGAGGGACCTGATGGTCACCTTCTTTGATGAGAACCACTCCCGTTCCATCGGACTTCATCCAACGGCTCTGAAGATTCTGTTCTTCACCCTGCTCAGCGCCTCGACCGTGGCGGCCCTGCAGACAGTCGGAGCCTTTCTGGTGATTGCCATGGTGGTCACGCCCGGCGCGACGGCCTATCTGCTCTGTGACCGCTTTCCGCGGCTTGTGGCAACGTCGGTGCTGATCGGTACGCTGACGAGTTTCTTCGGAGCCTATATCAGCTATTTTCTCGACGGGGCGACCGGCGGGGGGATCGTGGTGCTTCAGACCCTCATCTTCCTCGTGGTGTTCGTGGTTGCTCCCAAGCATGGCATGCTTGCTGCCCGCCGCAAGGCACGCGAAGCGCTGGAGGCAGAGGCATGAGCGAGTGGTTTGATGTTTTGACGATGCCCTTTCTGTTCCCCTTCATGCAGACGGCGTTCCTGATTTCGATACTGGTGGCGATCCCGATGGCGCTGCTGTCCTGCTATGTGGTGCTGAAGGGCTGGTCCCTGATGGGGGACGCCATTTCCCACGCGGTGTTTCCCGGCGTGGTGCTTGCCTATATCTTCAATCTGCCCTTCATTCTGGGGGCGTTCTGCGCGGGGATGTTCTGCGCCCTGTCGACGGGGTGGCTGAAGGAAAACAGCCGGGTCAAGGAAGACACGATTCTCGGCATCGTCTTCTCCGGCATGTTTGCCTTCGGGCTCGTGCTCTATCTCAAGATCGAGACGGACGTGCATCTCGATCACATCCTTTACGGCAACATGCTCGGGGTCAGCGCCGAGGATCTCTGGACCGTGACCCTCATCGGCCTTCTCGTCTGCGGCTTCGTGCTGGTCAAGCGGATGGATCTGCTGGCTCATGCTTTTGATCCTCAACATGCCATGGCCATCGGGCTGTCGGTGCGGCTGTTGCATTATGGTCTGTTGTCGATGATTTCGCTGACGGTGGTCGGCTCACTGACGGCGGTCGGCCTGATCCTGACCATTGCTTATCTGATCGCACCCGGCGCCATTGCCTATCTGTTGACGCGAACCTTTTCTGGCATGATGCTGATAGCGCTGGTGATCGGCATTGGCTCGTCGATCTTCGGGGTCTATCTCAGCTTCTTCCTCGACAGCGCGCCTGCGCCGACCATCGTTCTGGTGATGTCGGTCCTGTTCATTCTGGCCTTTGTCTTTTCCCTTTGGCAGACGGCGCGGATGTCCCGGCGCACTCTTGCGTCTGAGCTGGGAGAATAGGCACAAGGTGCCGAGAGCCGATCAGGATTGCGCGCGGCGGAGTTTTTCCAGCGTCTCGTGCAGGCTTGAGAGAAAGCGGGAGCGATCCGCTTTGGAGAAGGGTGGCGGGCCTCCGCCGATTTCTCCTCCATCGCGCAAATCCGCCATCAGATTGCGCATGGCGACGGCCGAGCCGATGGAATTGTCGGTGAAGGGTTTTCCCGTGGTGCCGATGACGCTGGCGCCCTTTTCAAGGCAGCGCTGGGCCAGAAGGATATCTGCCGTCACCACGACGGCTGCTGGGTGGGCGACCGAGACGATGTGATCATCGGCGGCGTCCGGACCATCCTCGACTTTTACGAAGCTTACCTCGATATCTCGTGGCAACCTCATGAACTGGTTGGCGACCAGCGTGACGGGAACCCGATGGCGTTCGGCCACCTTGTAGATTTCGTCCTTCACCGGGCAGGCGTCGGCATCGACGAGGATTTCGATCTGGGTCATGGCTCTTCCGATTGCTGGCAAATCACGCATCGAGCGCGACTATAGCGAGGCCTTGTCGTGCAAGCCAGCGTATCCAGGTTTTGAAGGCGGGATAAAAGGAGCCCCAAAAAGAAATATGCCCTGTCCCCGGCATGTGCCGGGGGCAAGGCATGAATGTCATCCGGGCGGGACCGAGTTACACGCATGGTCGGGGAGGAGGCTGCATGGTACCCGGTGGCCCCCCGTCACAGATGACGGGACCCCTTCGGGAAGGGGCTTCGTTGGCTCACTTACAAGATGGACTGTAATACTTTCGTTGTAGGAAGAAAAGTGGGCCAAAAGGGGGTATGCACTTCTTATTCTTCGTCTCTTGATGACTAATTGTCGCAGGTTGGTCTCAAGAGCTTTGCGAGTGTCTCTTTGGTCCCTTTTGGGGCTGCCGGTTACAGTCTCTTCGTTGCCTCATCGCACGGACTTTGCCGCGGTTTCTCTATTCTTCGCCGCGGCGGTAGAAGGTCATGGCTTCCCATTCGCGGCGATTGGGATGAACGCGCGGTTCGGAATGGCCGAAGTTTTTGAAGATCGAGAGAACGGCGGAGATGGGGTTGCTTTTTTCGAACATGGCTCTTGCCTCGTATGGTCGGTCTGCCGGATTGGCGTCTGGTTTTCTATCGCTTGTTTTCGCCGGTATTCTGCCATTTTCTGCCGAATTTATGTAGAGACAAGTTCGCTTGGCATTTATGCGTGTATTGCATGACTTTGGAATTTGAATTGCAGAATTGACTTATCTTGCTGCGTAGTCTTGACAATTTGTGAGCTGACAGAGCCCGGCTGATTTGATATGTTCACTTTATGTTCTAATTTGAGGTGTGTGATGACGAGTCTTTTTACAGAGTGCTACCCTCTGGCCTCCGGGCGGGCGCATGAGGTGACCGGGCATGGGGCAGCCCTGTTTGCGGCGATTGCCTGTGGCCTCAGAACCCGTGAGGGGAGGAGCACGGCTCTGTGGCTGGTGGAGGACTGGCGGGCCGAGCAGCTCAATCCCGCCGGGCTGGCGCCCTATTGTGATCCCGGGCGGTTGTTGATGGTGCGGGTGCCCGATCACAGGTCGATGCAGGCCTGTGCCGAGGAAGCCCTGCGGTCCGGGGCGGTGTCCGTGGTGGTGGCCGAAGCCTCCCGTCCGCTGTCCTTCACAGCGGGGCGTCGGTTGCAGTTGGCAGCAGAGGCTGGCGGGTCGACCGGGATCCTGATGATCGGGGATGGCATGGGCAACAATGCCGCCGAAAGCCGCTGGCATTGTGCGCCGGTTTCTGCCGCCGGGCGGCGCTTTCCTGCTTTCTTTCCAACGGCTTTTGCATCGGGTGACTCGACTCTTCAGCGTTGGCAGCTTATAAAGAACAAAAGTGGAACATTAGGCAATTGGGACATCATTTGGGATGCAGAGACGCGTCGTGTCATTGTGGTTTCCGAGGCTGGCGAGCGACCGGGTCCTGCGCCGTCACTCGCTGGTGACGCCCTTTGCGCTCACGTGGCAGCAGAGTAACAGCGATCGGATCTACTGCCTCAACGAGCGGGCGGAGCTGGAGGGCATCCAGCGCGGCATGGGCCTTGCCGATGCGCGGGCTCTGTGTCCCGCGTTGCAGACGCTGCCTGCCAACCGCGAGGCGGATGCGCATTTCCTGCGTCTGCTGGCGCGCTGGGCCGGGCGCTATTGCCCCTGGGTCGGGCTTGAGGGCGAGGATGGTCTGGTGCTCGACGTGACCGGCTCGACCCATCTGTTCGGGGGAGAGCTGTCCCTGCTCGAGACCATGCGGGAGCGCCTGTTCCGGGCCGGGCTTGGGGTGCGGTTGGGGTTGGCGGATACCCGTGGCGGGGCCTGGGCTCTTGCCCATCATGGCGCGGGAGAAGACCTCTCGGGCCGGATTGCCCCGCCGGGCAAGAGCCGTTCGCTTCTCGGGGGATTGCCGGTCGCGGCCCTGCGCCTTGAGGGCAGCATTGTGACCGGCCTGTTGCGGCTTGGCGTTCGGACAATCGAGGATCTTTATGCCTTGCCGCGCTCAACGGTGACACGCCGGTTTGGTCTTGAGCCCTTGATGCGTCTTGATCAGGCGTTTGGCCATCGGGAGGAAGCGATTTCTCCGCTCTCCGAGCCGCCTCATTATGGGGTGCGGATGAGCCTGCCCGAGCCGATCGGTCTCACGTCCGATGTGATGGCCGTGGCCGAAAAGCTGCTCGACCGGTTGTGCGACAAGCTTGAAGAGCAGGGGGCTGGGGCGCGAGTGCTCCAGCTGACCATGCGGCGGCTCGATCAGGTGGCCAGTCAGGTGGAGCTGCGGCTGGCCCGTCCCATGCGGGAGGCTGGCCGGATCCTGCCGCTGTTCGAGCGCAGCGTCGACGAGGTGGACGCAGGCTTCGGCATCGACATGGTGCGGCTTGAGGCCGTGGTGGTCGAGCCGATGGTGGACGAGCAGTTGGCGGCTCCGGCTCTTGCCGATGGTCAGGCGGGGGACAAGGGGGTGCTGAGGCCGCTTGATGATCTCATCACCCGGCTGGGCAGTCGGATCGGGCTTGAGAATGTGCTGCGGTTCGTGCCTGCCGACAGCCATATCCCTGAACTGGGCTTCTCTCTGCAACCTGCGGCCTTCAGCGAGGCGGTGAAGGAATGGCCGCGCAAGGGTGCAATTTCGGGGCTGGCGCGGCCCTTGCTGCTGTTTCCGCCCGAGCCGATCGTGCTGCCTTTGTCGTCGCAGGAGGATGCCGCGCGCCGGGAGCCTCCGGCCCAGTTTCGCTGGCGGCGCATGCATCTGAGCGTGGAGCGGGCGCGGGGACCGGAGCGGATCGCGCCCGAATGGTGGTGGGAGGATCCGGCCTGGCGGTCGGGCATCCGGGATTACTGGTGGGTCGAGACCCGGCAGGGCTGGCGCCTGTGGCTGTTTCATACGCCGCAGAATGCTCTCAGCCATCTTTCCAGCTGGTTCGTGCAGGGTGGAATTTGCATGAGTGGGACTGCTATTGGTGGCAAGGGGGCGGGGCCGCAGCCGGGTGCCGTCCTCGCCCGAGCAGCTCGAACAGATGCGCCCCAGAAGCTATTCGGAACTCTGTGTGACCTCGAATTTCACCTTCCTCACCGGGGCGTCGCATCCGGAGGAACTGGTCACCCGTGCGGCGGAGCTGGGGCTTGAGGCGATTGCCATCACCGACCGGAATTCGCTTTGCCGGAGTGGTGCGGGCTTATTCTGCGCTGAAGGAATTGCAGCGCCAGATCGATGAGAAGGTGCGTGAGGCGATCAAGGTACGCTCGAGCCAGCGGATCAATCCGTCGAGCCGCCAGATCCTCAAGGAACCGGATCAGCCCGAGCTCACCCCGCCTCCTGTCATCAAGCTGCCGCGGCTCATCGTTGGAGCGCGACTGGTGCTCCGGGACAGCGCGCTTGACTGGGTGGCCCTGCCGACGGACCGGGCAGCCTATCAGCGTTTGACGCGGCTCCTCACCCTTGGCAAGCGGCGGGCGGAGAAGGGGGAATGCCTGCTGGATCTGGTGGACATGCTGGAGGGTTGTTCGGGCATGATGCTGATTGCCCTGCCGCAACAGGGACTGGGGCATGGCGATGTGATATCGCATATCCGGCAGGCGGTGCAGCGCTTTCCCGGTTCGGTCTTTCTGGGGGCGGCCCCGGCCTACAATGGCTCGGATCAGGCGCATTTCGATGCGTGCGCTCAGCTTGCCTATCGTCTTGCCGCGCCGATGGTGGCGGTGGGCGATGTGCTCATGCACCATGGGCGGCGGCGGCAGTTGGCCGATGTGCTGACCTGCATGCGCGAGCATGTCACCATCGACGAGATCGGCTCCCGGGCCCTACCCAATGCGGAGCGGCGGCTGAAGGGGGCGGCTGACATGGCGCGGCTCTATCGGCGGCATCCCGCGGCGATCCGGCGGGCGGGCGAGATCGCCATGCGCTGCACCTTCTGTCTCAGCGAGCTGAGCTATGACTATCCGGACGAGATCGCCGACGGGGAAGGCCCGCAGGAGCGGCTCGAGCGGCTGACGGGGGAAGGCCTCAAGCGCCGTTATCCGCATGGGGTGCCGGAGAAGTCGCAGGCGCTCGCCGACAAGGAGCTGGCGCTGGTCGCAAAGCTGGGGTTCGCTGCCTATTTCCTTACGGTGCATGACATCGTGGCCTTTGCCCGCAGTCGCAAGATCCTCTGTCAGGGGCGTGGCTCGGCGGCCAATTCCATCCTCTGCTTTGCCCTTGGCATTACCGATGTGGCGCCCGAGACCATTACCATGGTGTTCGAGCGTTTCGTCTCGGAGCATCGCGGCGAGCCGCCCGATATCGACGTGGATTTCGAGCATGAGCGGCGCGAGGAGGTGATCCAGCATATCTATGAACGTTATGGGCGCGAGCGGGCGGGCCTGTGCGCGACGGTCATTCATTTTCGCACCCGCTCGGCCATTCGCGAGGTGGGCAAGGTGATGGGCCTTTCTCAGGATGTGACGGCGGCGCTGTCGGGTCAGATCTGGGGCTGGTCGAACGAGGGGGTGGATGTGAGCCGGATGCAGGCGCTCGGTCTTGAGCCGGGAGACCGACGCCTGATGCAGACCCTGCGTCTGATTGCCGAGATTATCGGTTTCCCGCGCCATCTCTCCCAGCATGTGGGCGGCTTCATCATCACCAAGGGGCGGCTTGATGAGCTGTGCCCCATCGAGAATGCGGCGATGGAAGACCGGACCATCATCGAATGGGACAAGGACGATATCGATGCGCTCAACATTCTCAAAGTGGATATCCTGAGCCTCGGCATGCTGACCTGCATCCGCAAGAGCTTTGATCTTCTCAAGCTCCATGAGGGGCTGCATTACAGCATCGGCGGGGTACCGCAGGAGGATGCTGCGACCTATGACATGCTGTGCGTGGCCGATGCGGTGGGGGTGTTCCAGGTCGAGAGCCGGGCGCAGATGAACTTTCTGCCGCGGATGCGTCCGCGCACCTTCTATGATCTGGTCATCGAGGTGGCGATCGTCCGGCCCGGCCCCATTCAGGGCGGCATGGTGCATCCCTATATCAACCGGCGACAGGGGCGGGAGAGCGTTCATTATCCCTCCCGGGCGCTTGAGGAGGTGCTGGGCAAGACGCTCGGGGTGCCGTTGTTTCAGGAACAAGCGATGCAGATTGCCGTGGTGGCGGCAGGCTTCACGCCCGAGGAGGCCGACCGGCTCCGGCGCTCGCTCGCCACCTTCCGCCGTATGGGGACGATCCATACCTTCAAGGAGCGTTTCATGGGCGGCATGCTGGAGCGGGGTTATGACAAGGACTTCGCCGAACGCTGTTTCTCCCAGATCGAGGGCTTTGGCGAATATGGCTTTCCCGAGAGCCACGCGGCGGCCTTTGCCATGCTGGCCTATGTTTCGGCCTGGCTGAAGTGTCATCATCCGGCGGTCTTTGCCTGCGCCCTGCTCAATTCCCAACCGATGGGCTTTTATGCTCCGGCCCAGATTGTGCGCGATGCACGCGAGCATGGCATCGAGGTGCGGCCGGTCTGCATCAACAACAGCGGCTGGGACAATGCCCTTGAGCAGCGCAATGACGGAGCGCTGGCCATCCGTCTCGGCTTCCGCCAGATCAAGGGCTTCTCCGAGGAGGAGGCGGACTGGATTGTCGCTGCGCGCGGCAACGGTTATCCCGATCCTCAGAGCGTGTGGCAGAGGGCGGGGCTGTCCTCGGCAGCGCTTGAGCGGTTGGCCGAAGCCGATGCCTTTGTCTCGATGGAAATGGACCGGCGCGATGCGCTCTGGCAGGTCAAGGCCATCGGGCGGCAGAAGCCCCTGCCACTGTTCAATGACCCCATCGAGGGGGACTTCATTTCCGAACCTCGGGTTCAACTTCCCTCCATGCATCTGGGCGAGGAGGTGGTGGAGGATTATGTCTCGATGCGCCTGTCGCTCAGGGCGCATCCGATGGAGTTGCTGCGCCCCTCCATGCCGGATCTGACGACCCATGCGGACTTGCTGGGCACGGGGCTGAAGCGGGTCAGCGTCTGTGGTCTCGTCATCACACGCCAGCGCCCGGGGACCGCCTCGGGCGTCATCTTCATCACCCTTGAGGATGAGACCGGGGTCTCGAACGTGGTGGTCTGGCCCAAGGTCTACAAGGCCTTCCGGCGGGCGGTGATTGCGGGGCGTCTGTTGCGGGTCAATGGCTATCTGCAGAAAGAGGGCATCGTGGTGCATCTGATCGCCGAGAGGATCGAGGATCTCTCCGACCGGCTGTCCGAATTGGGTCATCCGCTTGACGATGCGGTCGGGATCACCAATCCCCAGACGGACGAAGCACCACGGATCAAACCCTCCAAGGTGCTGTCGCGGCCGGTCTCCCGCGCCCGCCATCCGCGCGAGCAGGCCAAGAAGCTTTTCCCCAGCCGGGATTTCCATTGAAGTAACAAAGCGGCCCGACATTTGCATTGAAAACGCCATGGTCAGCGCTGCGTGCTGAGGTAATGAATGAGGCAGAAGCCCACAAGGCAGACCTGCTCTCTACCTCAGATGGCTTGCTAAGCGGCCGAAGAACCGACATTTTGAGAGCAGGTGGCAAGGTGTCTCATTCATCGAGACGCGAAAGCGGGAAGAAATGGCAAGAGTGCTCGTCTACTATGCTCATCCGGGGCATAAATATTCCAAAGTGAACAAGGCCATGGCCTCGCGTGCGCAGGCGCTCGAAGGGATCAGCTTTGTCGATCTCTATGCGGACTATCCCCGGCACAATGTGGACATCGACCGGGAGCAGGAGCGGCTCTGCACCCACGACGTGATCGTCTTCCAGTTTCCGCTGTTCTGGTATTCGACCCCGTCGCTGCTCAAGGAATGGCAGGATCTGGTGCTCGAATATGGCTTTGCCTATGGCCATGAGGGCACCGCGCTTGAAGGCAAGGCGATGATGCTTGCGGTCTCCACCGCCGGGCCGCAGGATGCCTTCAATTTCGATGGCTATCAGCATTACCCGCTGACCACCTTCCTCACGCCACTTGAGCAGACCGCACGACTTTGCAAGATGACCTATCTGCCTCCCTATGTGCTTCACACCGCGCTCAAGGCTCCCAAGGAACAAAGGGTCGAGGCGCATGTGGAAGGCTATGTTCGCCTGCTCGTTGCCTTGCGTGACGATACTTATGACCGGACTGCTGCGGCTGACTACAAGATGGTTTTTCATGATCACCTGCCGATTGGCAATAAGGACGAAGCCGGAGGTGTGACGCCATGAGTGAATTCCTCCTGATCTCCTTCATGCTCTTGGTGGCTGGTGTGGCGGCGGTGCCGATTGCTTCGCGCTTGGGGCTCGGGTCGGTTATGGGCTATTTGATTGCCGGAATGCTTCTCGAACCGATCCTGTCCGCACTCTCGGTTGATGTGGAGAGCCTGCAGCATTTTGCCGAATTCGGTGTGGTGATGATGCTGTTTCTGGTCGGGCTCGAGCTTGAGCCCCGGCTGTTGTGGCGGATGAAAGCAAGACTGATCGGATTTGGCGGATTGCAGCTTGTGCTGACAACCGCGCTTCTGATGGTGGGCTTCATGGCGCTTGATTTATCCTGGCCGGTCAGTCTGGCGATCGGGGCCATTTTCTCAATGTCCTCGACTGCAATCGTGTTGCAGACGCTTGAGGAAAAGGGGTTGATGAAGGGAGATGGTGGCAAGGGTGCCTTTTCCATCCTGCTGTTTCAGGATATGGCGTTCATCCCGTTGCTTGCGCTGTTGCCTTTGCTGGCTCTGCCGGAGCTTGGTGGCTCGGTTCAGCAGATGGCGGGCGAGGCGGCGAGCGAGGTTCAATCCACCAGTCCCGAATGGATCAGCAGCCTGCCGATCTGGTGGCGGGTGGTGATCATCTTTGCCTCTGTCGGTCTCGTGGTGATCGGCGGGCGGTTCCTGACGCGTCCCGTTTTCCGCTTCATTGCCATGGCGCAACTGCGCGAGCTGTTTGTTGCAGCCGCGCTGATGCTGGTGATCGGTATTGCCCTGATGATGACCCTTGTCGGGCTTTCGCCAGCACTCGGTACCTTTGTTGCCGGTGTGGTGCTCGCCAACAGTGAATATCGGCACGAGCTTGAAAGTGATGTGGAGCCGTTCAAGGGCCTGTTGCTGGGGCTTTTCTTCATCACGGTCGGGGCCAATGTCGACTTTGGCCTGTTGCTGGACCATTTCTTCACCCTTGTTGGCATCACGCTTGGTGTGATGGCAACGAAGCTGGTGGTGATTTACTGCCTTGCCTTTTTGTTCCGGATCCGGGGCGCCGATCGCTGGCTGGTGGCGCTGGGGCTTGCGCAGGCGGGGGAATTCGGCTTTGTGCTGCTGTCCTATACGGTGGCGAATGGTGTCATCGACAAAGCCATGTCCGAGCAGCTTCTGCTGGTTGTCACCATGTCGATGGTGCTGACCCCGGCCCTGTTCATTCTTTACGACCGGATCATTGCGCCACGCTATGTCGAAGGGCAGGCGCGCGAGTATGATGATATCACCGAGAAGGGGCAGGTGATCATCGCCGGTCATGGACGGTTCGGAGGGGTGGTCAACCGCATCCTCAGAACTGCGGGCTATTCGACAGTGGTGCTCGATCACAGCTCGGCGCAGCTTGATCTCTTGCGGGCCTATGGCATTCGCGCCTTCTTTGGCGACGCAACCCGGCCGGATCTTCTGCATGCGGCGGGGATCGAGACGGCCGACGCTTTGGTGATCGCCATTGACAATGCGGAGCAGACAACGGCGCTGGTGCATTACATGCACGAGACCTATCCGCATGTGCATGTGGTGGCGCGCGCGATGAACCGGCAGCATGTCTATGAGCTTTACGCCATGGGCTGCCGCGATATCATTCGCGATACGTTCGACAGTGCCGTGCGGACGGGCCGTTCGGTGCTGGAAGCGCTCGGTATGCACCCTTACGATGCCGAGAAGCATGTTCAGGATTACGAGGCGAGCGACAAACGGGCAATCGCGGAACTCGCTCGGCTCTATGATCCGGAGGTTCCAGCCCATCAGAACACGGCCTATGTCGAGAAGACGAAGGACGTGATGGCCGAACAGGAGCAGGCGCTGAAAGAGGGAAAGAGTGCATTTCGCGTCCGTGTGGAGCGTGGCTGGTTGCCTCCGGGACAGGATGGCGTGATCGAAGATTAAGCTTTTGCCTCAAATATTTGCAATCCTGAAAAGACGTCTGATAGCGGCAGGATGATGATTGCATTCCCTTCAAAGCCGCGCATAATGTCGCTATGGTCGATACGCTTTCCATATTGGTGATTGATGATAACCGGATCCGCGCCTCCATCATCGAGGAGGGGCTGCGCGATGCCGGGCATGATCAGGTCATTGTGATCACGCAGTTCGATGGTCTGATGCGCCAGATCACGGATATCGCGCCCGATGTGATCGTGATCGATCTGGAGAACCCCAATCGAGATCAGCTCGAGCATATCTTTCAGGTCAGCCGCGCCGTGCGACGGCCCATCGCGATGTTTGTCGACACCTCGGAGCCGGAAACCATCGAGGCCGCAGTTGATGCGGGCGTCTCCGCCTATGTGGTCGACGGGTTGAAGAAGGATCGGGTGAAACCCATCCTCGACATGGCGATCAGCCGGTTCCGTGCCTTCTCGCGCCTGACCGACGAGTTGGAAGCGGCGCGCAACGAGCTGGCCGAGCGCAAGACCGTTGACCGGGCCAAGGGTATTCTGATGAAATCCAAGGGGATTTCCGAGCAGGAAGCCTACAATCTTTTGCGCAAGTCAGCGATGAACCAGAGCCGGAAGATTACGGAAGTGGCGCAAAGCCTGATCATAGCCAGCGGTCTGTTGGGCGATTAGGGGACCGAACGTTTGAGTGCAAGGTGTTGGATGCATTTCTAGGATGAAGGATAGCGAATATGACGGCTGCTAAGGATCAGGTGATTGCGGGTTTCATTCCGTTGCTCGACAGTGCTGTTCTCGTTGCCGCCGCTCATCGAGGGTTTGCCGAGGCTGAAGGAATCGACCTTCAACTGGTGCGGGAGACCTCCTGGGCCAATATTCGCGACCGGATTTTCGTCGGCCATTTCGATGTCGCCCACATGCTGGCGCCTATGCCGATTGCTTCGAGCCTCAAGATCACCTCACTGGCCGTACCGACCCGCGCGATGATGGGGCTAGGCACCGGTGGCAATGCCATCACCCTGTCGATGGATCTGGCGCGGACGCTTGAGGGCCACGGCTGGTCGGGTGATCTCGATCCGATGTCCTCCGCCCGTGCGTTGGCTGTCGCGGTGAAGGAACGGGCCGGTCGCGGGAACGATCCCTTGCGGTTCGGTGTCGTGCATCCCTTTTCCGGGCATGCCTATGAATTGCGCTACTGGATGGCCGCGGTTGGCGTCGATCCGGACAAGGATGTGATCATCCGGGTGCTGCCTCCTGCCCTGATGCCCGATGCGCTGGCTTCCGGTCAGATCGATGGTTACTGTGTGGGTGAGCCATGGAACGTTGCCGGGGTGAGCCGGGGTATCGGTCGCATCGTGACCTGCAAACAGGCGATCTGGCCAAACAGCCCGGACAAGGTTCTGGGGGTGACCGATGGCTGGGCAATCGCCAATCGGGACAAGCTTGATGCTCTGATGCGGGCCTTGTCCGTCGCCGCCGACTGGTGCGCGATGCCGGAGAATGCGGATGACCTTGCGGGCCTGCTCTCGGGCAACGAGTTTCTGGATTGTCCGAAGGAGTTCTGCCTGCCCGCGCTGACAAAGCGCTTGCCGCTTGGCACCGGAGCCGAGATCGAAATCCCCGGTTTCATTACCTTCGGGGGCGGGGAATTCGCTGCGCCGCGCATTGATTATGGCCTCTGGTTCTATTCCCAGATGGTGCGCTGGGGTCAGGCGCTCTATACCGAGAGTGATCTCGCCGTCGTTACCAGAGTGTTTGACGATACCTATTATCGGCGTGCTCTCGGGCTGCCTCTTGATCGCCAGACAGACATCACTTCGTCGCCCGTGGCCCTCTTCGACGGGCTCGCCTTTTCGGCGCCGGATGTTGCCGGTTATGTCAGCCAGTTTCCCGTCAAAGCCTGACTACTTGTTGTGCATTGAACAGCTTTTGAGCAGAAATCTTGGGCACTCTGGAATGGCTCTCAATTGGCAATTTTATGCGTAGTTCTTTCTAAGTTCTTTTAACTATCTGATTTTTAAAACCTTTCATTTTTTCTCAGCAATTGGCACGCGCCGTGCATAGATAGTTTCCAGAACCAACGCCGGTTCACCGAATAGATACCGCCCATTGAAGGGCGATGTAGCAAAGCCGCTATTTGATCATGCGTTCCTCCTCCCGACGCAGATCGAATGGCGGCTTTTTTGTTTTTCGACCCAGAGCGTTTGCAGTTCATCCGTTTCCCGGATTTCTCCTAAAAACGCTCCAATCGCCCGACCGGGGCAGTGAAAACTGAAGGATCAGGACGTGAAAAAACAGACTTTGACAGTGGCTGAGACAGTGGCAGGCGAAACCAACAAACAAGTGCGCCGCTTTGCGATGGGTGCCCTTATGGCCTTCAGCGCAATCGTACCGGTGTCTCATGCCTATGCCGAAATGCTGGATGTCGAAAAAGATGAGCTGAAATTCGGCTTCATCAAGCTGACCGACATGGCGCCTTTGGCCATCGCGTATGAAATGGGCTTTTTTGAAGACGAGGGCCTGTTTGTCACACTCGAGCCTCAGGCGAACTGGAAGGTGCTGCTCGACCGGGTGATCACCGGTGAGCTCGACGGCGCGCATATGCTGGCCGGTCAGCCTCTGGCTGCGACCATCGGCTTTGGCACCAAGGCGCACATCGTGACGCCCTTCTCGATGGACCTGAACGGCAACGGCATCACCGTCTCCAACGAAATCTGGGAGATGATGAAAAAGAATGTACCGATGGAAGACGGCAAGCCGGTGCATCCGATCAAGGCCGATGCCCTGAAGCCGGTCGTTGACCAGTTCAAGTCGGAAGGCAAGCCCTTCAACATGGGCATGGTGTTCCCTGTCTCCACCCATAACTACGAGCTGCGCTACTGGCTGGCGTCCGGTGGTATTCATCCCGGCTTCTACTCCAAGGACGATGTCTCCGGGCAGATCCAGGCTGACGCGCTGCTCAGCGTGACCCCGCCACCGCAGATGCCGGCAACCCTCGAGGCGGGCACCATCTATGGCTATTGCGTGGGCGAACCATGGAACCAGCAGGCCGTATTCAAGGGCATTGGCGTTCCGGTGATCACCGACTATGAGATCTGGAAGAACAACCCGGAAAAGGTCTTCGGTCTGACCAAGGAATTCACCGAAGAATATCCGAACACGACGCTTGCCTTGACCAAGGCGCTCATCCGTGCGGCCAAATGGCTCGACGAGAATGACAACGCCAACCGGCCGGAAGCGGTGGAGATCCTGTCTCGCTCCGAATATGTGGGCGCTGATGAAGAAGTGATCGCCAACTCGATGACCGGGACCTTCGAGTATGAAAAAGGTGACAAGCGCGACGTGCCGGACTTCAACGTCTTCTATCGCTACTACGCCACCTATCCCTACTATTCCGATGCTGTGTGGTATCTCACCCAGATGCGCCGCTGGGGCCAGATCACCGAGCAGAAAGATGATGCCTGGTACGACGAGGTCGCCAAGTCGGTCTATCGTCCGGACATCTATCTCAAGGCCGCCGAAATGCTGGTTGAAGAGGGCAATGCCGACAAGGCTGACTTCCCATGGGATACTGATGGTTATCGCGAGCCAACCCCGGCAGCCGACATCATCGATGGCGTGCCATACGACGGCAAGAAACCCAACGCCTACATCGACTCCCTCACCATCGGCCTGAAAACCGGTCAGGTGGTTGAAGGCAACAGCGTCAAGTAATCGAACAAGGAAAGCCGCGGTCGGGCAATCGGGTGTCACTTTGGGCAGTTCGGCCGCGATCCCCACCTCGGGGCAGTTGCGTGCCTCCGCTCCGGTCCCCATTAGGGGCGGAGGCCGCACAGACCAACCAACGATTTGAAGCCTTTGCGCTTCACGCGAAATGAAGCGCACACAAAAAGGATTTAGGACCGTGACAGACGTAACCCAAAATGCAGCCACCGGTATCGCCGGACGTGAGCGGATCTTTTCAGCCATCAACAAGGCCAGCGGATGGATGAATGCTCTCGGTCTTGCGTGGCTTGTTCCTCTTCTCAAGATCGCCGCTGGTGACAATCCGCGCGAACAGATGGGTGTGCTAAAACAGACCCTCGTGCTGCCGCTCGTTGGCATCGGCTTCTTCCTGCTCCTCTGGGCAGGGCTCGCGCCTCAGGTGCAGACCTCGCTTGGTGCCATTCCCGGTCCGGTGCAGGTCTATGATCAGGCGGTCAATCTGTGGGAAGATCATGTGCGTGTGCGCGAAAAGGAAGCCTCGTTCTATGAGCGTCAGGACGCGCGCAACGAAAAGCTGATTGCTGCAGGCAAGCAAGATCAGGTCAAGTATCGCACTTTCACCGGCAAGCCGAGCTATATTGACCAGATCTACACTTCCCTGATCACGGTCGGTGTCGGCTTTCTGATCGCGACTCTGATCGCCGTCCCGCTCGGCATCGCCTCTGGCCTGTCCAAGAGCTTCAATTCAGCCATCAGCCCGCTGATCCAGATCTTCAAACCGGTTTCCCCGCTTGCCTGGTTGCCGATCGTGACCATGATTGTTTCCGCGCTTTATGTGAACGCTTACGACTGGATGCCGAAGTCGCTGGTCGTCTCTGCTGTCACGGTGACCCTCTGCTCGCTGTGGCCGACGCTGATCAACACCGCGCTTGGTGTGGCCTCGATCGACAAGGATCTGGTCAATGTTTCCAAGGTGCTGCAGTTGCCGACGCGCAAGGTGATTACCAATCTGGTGCTGCCGTCTTCGCTGCCGCTGATCTTCACCGGGCTGCGTCTGTCCCTCGGTGTGGGCTGGATGGTTCTGATCGCAGCCGAGATGCTGGCGCAGAACCCGGGCCTTGGCAAATTCGTCTGGGATGAATTCCAGAACGGCTCCTCCCAGTCGCTCGCCAAGATCATCGTTGCGGTGCTTACCATCGGCCTGATCGGCTTCCTGCTCGATCGTCTGATGTATGCCCTGCAGCAGGCCTTCACCTTCTCCTCCAACCGCTAAGCGTCAACATAGGCGCAGACAAGGGATAGTCTCATGGCGATTTTGGAAGTATCAGGCCTGTCTAAGGGATTTGGCGAGGGAAAGACCCGCAACGAGGTTCTGGAGAATATCAATCTCAGCGTTGAGGAAGGCGAGTTCATCGCCATCCTCGGCTTCTCCGGCTCGGGCAAGACCACATTGATTTCGGCGATTGCGGGTCTTATCGAACCGGATCTCGGCGGTGTGATCTATCGCGGCAAGGAGATCGACGGTCCGGGACCGGAACGGGGCGTGGTGTTCCAGTCCTATTCGCTGATGCCGTGGCTTTCCGTTCATGGCAACATCAAGCTGGCGGTGGATGCGGTGTTCGGCAAGAAGTCATCTACTGAGCGCGAAGAGATCATCTCGCACTATATCGACATGGTTGGTCTCAGCCATGCCCGTGATCGCAAGCCGGCGGAGCTGTCCGGTGGTATGCGCCAACGTGTGGCGGTGGCCCGCGCCCTTGCCATGCGACCCGACATCCTGCTGATGGATGAGCCGCTATCGGCGCTTGATGCGCTAACGCGCTCCAAGCTGCAGGATGAATTTGCCGAGATCTCTGCCAAGGAAAAGAAGACCATCATCCTCATCACCAATGATGTGGACGAGGCCATTCTGCTTGCTGACCGCGTGATCCCGCTCAATCCCGGCCCGAGGGCAAGTCTCGGGCCCGAATTCAAGATCGATCTTCCGCGCCCGCGTGATCGTGGGGCCATGAACCATGATGAGGCCTTCATCCGCCTCAGAGCAGAGATCACCGAATATCTCATCAATGTCGGTCTCGAGCGCGGCGCAGATATCGAGAATGATATTCAGCTGCCGAATGTCGTTCCGATGTCGAAGGTGCGCAAACAGAAGAAGGCTTCGGTTGAGGCTGCTGCCGTGTCAGCTGTCAATGCGAAAGAGCGCTTTGTCGAATTCAGTCAGGTGACCAAGGTCTATCCGACGCCGAAGGGACCGCTGACCGTTGTTGACGGTTTCGATCTGAAAATGCGCAAGGGTGAGTTTATCACCCTCATCGGCCACTCCGGCTGCGGCAAGTCGACGGTTCTGTCGATGGCCGCCGGATTGAACCCGATCACCTCCGGTGGCGTCATCCTTGATGGCAAGGAGATCCATGGGGCCGGGCCGGAACGGGCTGTGGTGTTTCAGGCCCCGAGCCTGATGCCGTGGCTCAGCGCCTATGAGAATGTGATGCTCGGTGTGGATCAAGTTTTCTCCGGCGCCTCCAAGGGCGAACGGCGTGATGTGGCCGAATATTATCTCTCCCGCGTTGGGCTCGGCGATGCCATGCACCGGGCGGCGTCGGACATGTCCAACGGTATGCAGCAGCGTGTCGGGATTGCCCGCGCCTTTGCCCTCAAGCCCAAGCTTCTGCTGCTTGACGAGCCGTTCGGCATGCTCGACAGCCTGACTCGCTGGGAACTGCAGGACGTGCTGATGGATGTCTGGAAACAGACGCAGGTAACCGCGATCTGCGTGACCCACGATGTCGACGAAGCCATCCTGCTCGCTGACCGCGTGGTGATGATGTCGAACGGGCCACGTGCCAAGATCGGCAACATCATGGAGGTTGATCTGCCTCGCCCACGCTCGCGCAAGGACCTGCTTGATCATCCTGACTATTACGCCTTCCGCGAGGAGTTGCTCGATTTCCTCGAAGCCTATGAGGGTGGAGCCAATCCCAGCGAGGAGCAGCTCAAGTCTATTCAGGAAAAACGGGCCGCGCGGATCGCTCGGCAGGGAAAGTCCGTCGGGAGCGACCTTGAGAATGGTCGCTCGGTTGGCGTCGCTTGAAGCGATCTTTGAAGGAACAGAACCCCATGACCAAGAAGAAACTCGTTATTGTTGGCAATGGCATGGCTCCGGGCCGCATGCTCGAACATTTGTTCGAGGTGGATCGTGATGCCTACGATGTGACCATTTTCAACGCAGAACCGCGTGTGAACTATAATCGCCTCATGCTCTCGCCCGTTCTTTCCGGCGAGAAGACCTACGAGGATATCATCACCCATGATGATGCCTGGTACGAAGAGCATGGCGTGACCCTGCACAAGGGTGCAAGGATCAGCGAGATTGACCGTGTTGCCAAGACGGTGACCTCCGAGACGGGCATCACCGCTTCTTATGACAAGCTGGTTATTGCGACCGGGTCTAGCCCCTTCATCATTCCGTTGCCGGGTGCTGACCTCGACGGGGTTCTGGTCTATCGCGATCTTGATGATGTCGACAAGATGCTCAAAGCCGCCGAGACAGGTGGCCGTGCCGTTGTGATCGGTGGTGGGCTGCTGGGCCTTGAGGCAGCAGCGGGCCTCAAGGCTCAGGGCATGGACGTGACCGTGCTGCATCTGATGCCGACCCTGATGGAACGGCAGATGGACGAGGCTGCGGGCTTTCTGCTCAAGCAGGCCATTCAGGAGCGCGGCATTGATGTGCTGACCGAGGCCAATTCCAAGGCGATCCTCGGCAAGGACGGCAAGGTTGCCGGTGTGGAACTCACCGATGGCCAGATCATCGAGGCATCGATTGTTGTCATGGCGGTCGGCATCCGTCCGTCGATGACACTTGCCAAGGAGATTGGCCTTGACTGCAATCGCGGCGTGATCGTCGACGACCAGATGGTCACTTCCGACCCTGACATCTATGCTCTTGGCGAATGCGCCGAGCATCGCGGCATGTGCTACGGGCTGGTGGCTCCGCTCTATGAGATGGGCAAGGTTCTGGCTGATCATCTCGTTGGCGGGGCGAGCGAATATTGCGGGTCTGTCACCGCTACCAAGCTCAAGGTAACCGGCATCGATCTCTATTCTGCCGGTGATTTTGCCGAAGGTGCCGACCGGGAAGAAATCGTGCTGAGGGACGCCGCTGCCGGTGTCTACAAACGGGTTGTTCTCAAGGACAACAAGATCATCGGGGCGGTGCTCTATGGCGAGACCACCGACGGGCCGTGGTTCTTCGATCTTCTGAAAAAGGGCACAGATGTCTCCGAGATGCGCGAGACGCTGATCTTCGGTCAGGCCTTTCAGGGAGGAACCCCGCTGGACCCTATGGCGGCCGTTGCAGCATTGCCAGATGATGCGGAAATCTGTGGCTGTAACGGCGTATGCAAATCCAAGATCACCGGGGCCATCTCCGAATTGGGCCTGACGTCGCTTGACGATGTTCGTGCCCACACCAAGGCCTCCGCATCCTGTGGCACCTGCACGGGGCTCGTCGAGAATCTGCTCTCGCTCAGCCTTGGCGATGCCTATAATCCCAATGCCGTCGTGCCCGTGTGCAAATGCACCGATCATGGTCATGGTGTCGTCCGGCAGGCCATCCGCGAGAAGAAGCTGAAATCCATCCCCGAAGTGCTGCAGGCGCTCGAATGGAAAAGCTCGACCGGCTGCGCCAAATGCCGTCCCGCCCTCAACTATTATCTCGTGGCTGAATGGCCCGGTGACTATGAGGACGACTACCAGTCCCGCTTCATCAACGAGCGCGTCCACGCCAACATCCAGAAGGATGGCACCTACAGCGTCGTGCCGCGCATGTGGGGCGGGATGACCAGCGCTGCCGAATTGCGGGCGATTGCCGATGTTGTCGACAAGTTCAACATCCCGTCCGTCAAGGTGACCGGCGGTCAACGCATCGACCTGTTGGGCATTCAGAAGGATGATCTGCCTGCGGTCTGGGAAGACCTCGGCAAGGTAGGCTTCGTCTCGGGGCAAGCCTATGCCAAGGGTCTCAGAACCGTGAAGACCTGCGTCGGGTCGGATTGGTGCCGGTTCGGCACGCAGGATTCGACCGGGCTCGGGATCAAGCTGGAGAAATTCACTTGGGGTGCCTGGACACCGGCCAAGCTCAAGATGGCTGTCTCTGGCTGCCCGCGCAACTGCGCCGAGGCGACCTGCAAGGACATCGGTATCGTCTGTGTGCAGGCGGGCTACGAGATCCATTTCGCCGGGGCGGCCGGTCTCGACATCAAGGGCACCGAAGTGCTGGGCCTTGTCGAAACCGAGGAAGAGGTGATGGAGCATGTGGTGGCCCTGATCCAGCTCTACCGGCAGGAAGGGCATTATCTCGAGCGTATCTACAAATGGGCCAAGCGGACCGGCATTGAGGTGATCCGCGAGCAGATCATGGGCGATGCCACATTGCGCAAGACCCTTCATGAGCGCTTTGTCTATAGCCAGAAATTCGCCCAGATCGATCCATGGTCCGAGCGCGTGTCTGGCAAGGACAAGCACGAGTTCAAACCGATGGCCGTTCTTGAGTTGGAGGCAGCGGAGTGATGGACATGAACAATGAAATCTGGACTGAAATCGGCCGCCTTTCCGATGTTCCGCAGCGCGGTGCCCGCCGTGTGGCTTACGGGTCGATGAAGATTGCCATCTTCCGCACTTTTCAAGACAGGGTTTTTGCCCTTGAGGATGTCTGCACCAATTGTGACGGGCCGATCAGCGAGGGGATTGTCAGCGACGCGAGCGTGTCCTGCCCTGTCTGTGCCTGGGAAATCTCACTGGAGACAGGAGAGGCGATGGGTGCCGATGTCGGGCAGGTAAAGGTCTTTCCCGTTCGGCTGGTTGATGATGCCATCCAGCTTTGCCTTACTCCGGTTGTTTTCGCGGCCTGACAACAGAATAGAAAAGGCCATCCTTCCTGTCGGCCTTTTCTTCCGGACCCCTTCAGACTTTGAATCAGAGCATTGAGAGCCATGCAGAACCGATCAGCAAAAGAAGACGAAATCCGCACGACTTGCCCCTATTGCGGGGTCGGGTGCGGTGTCATCGTCCGGAACAAAGCAGATGATGGTATCGAAGTCAGAGGGGATCCGGATCATCCGGCCAATTTCGGGCGGCTCTGTTCCAAGGGATCGGCTCTGGCCGAGACCATCGGTCTTGACGGGCGCTTGTTGACCCCAAAGATCAACGGTGAGACTTCGAGCTGGGACGACGCGCTTGATCTGGTCGCGGAAAAATTCAGTACGGCCATCGCCGAACATGGCCCGGAGTCAGTGGCGATCTATGCTGCCGGGCAAATCCTCACCGAGGATTATTACGTCGTCAACAAATGGATGAAGGGCTTTGTCGGCGCGGGCAATATCGACACCAATTCGCGTCTCTGCATGGCCTCATCGGTGGCCGGGCACCGCCGGGCCTTTGGTTCGGATACCGTGCCGGGGATCTATGAGGATCTGGAAGAGGCCGATCTGATTACGCTGGTCGGGTCAAACCTTGCGTGGTGCCATCCGGTGCTCTATCAGCGCATTGCTGCGGCCAAAGAAAAGCGGCCGGAGATGAAGATCGTTCTGGTCGATCCGCGCCGGACGATGACTGCAGATATCTGCGATCTTCATCTTCCCATCGCTCCGAATGGTGACGTTGCCCTGTTCAATGGCCTGTTGGCACATTTGGCGCGGTATGAGGCGCTCGACAAGGACTATATCGAGACACACACGAATGGCTTCGAAGAAGCCTTGGCGAAGGCAGCCGATGCGGCGTCATTAGGCAAGCTCGAAGAGTTGACGGGGCTGCCTTCGCCTCTACTGGAAGACTATTATGATCTGTTCCTGAAAACCGAAAAGGCCGTGACCATCTACAGTCAGGGGGTCAACCAGTCGGCCATCGGGACGGACAAGGTGAATGCCATCATCAACTGCCATCTGGCGACGGGTCGGATAGGCAAGGAAGGCATGGGGCCTTTCTCGGTGACCGGACAGCCGAATGCCATGGGTGGGCGTGAGGTCGGCGGGCTGGCCAATCTTCTCGCCTCGCATATGGAGATCAACAATCCGGCCCATCGCGATCTGGTGAAACGCTTCTGGAAGGCACCCAATCTTGCCGAGCGACCAGGTCTGAAGGCCGTGGATCTTTTTGAAGCGGTTCGGGTGGGCAAGATCAAGGCGCTCTGGATCATGTCGACCAATCCGGTCGTCTCGATGCCTCAGGCGGACCGGGTGGCAGAAGCTCTGTCGGTCTGCCCGTTTGTCGTCGTTTCCGAGGTGCAAACGAAAACGGACACTTCCGCTTATGGTCATGTTCTGCTACCCGCTGCCGATTGGGGCGAGAAGGATGGTACGGTGACCAATTCGGAGCGCCGGATTTCTCGCCAACGCCCGTTTCGTGCGCCGTCTGGTGATGCGCGGCCCGACTGGTGGCAGGTTGCTGAGGTGGCGCGTCGGATGGGATTCGGCGAGGCCTTTTCCTATCAGTCGTCCGCCGAGATCTTTGCTGAATATGCCGCACTGTCGGCCTTCGAGAATAACGGGGAACGGGATTTTGATATAGGTGCCCTGTCAGGCATTTGCGATGATGACTATGATCGGCTTGAGCCTTTCCAGTGGCCCTATCGGGCTGGAGACGAGCCCGGTGAGACGCGCTTTTTCGCCAACGGTGGCTTCTATACACCGGATCGCAGGGGACGCTTCATCGCTGTTGATAGTGTCGCGCCGCGGGCGACAAGCGCCAAGACACCATTGCTGCTCAACACGGGGCGTCTGAGGGACCAGTGGCACACGATGACAAGGACGGGTAAGTCGCCAAGGCTTGCACAGCACATCGCGGAGCCTTTCCTTGAAATCAATCCCGAGGATGCGCTGGCGCTCGGGGTGCGTGATGCGGATATCGTCCGGGTGGAAAGTGACCATGGTGCGGTGTTGCTGCGGGCATTGATCACTCTGAGAGTGCAAAAGGGGCAGGTGTTTGCGCCCTTCCACTGGAATGACCAGTTTGCCTCGAACGGGCGCGTTGATACCTTGATCAGGGCGGTGACTGATCCGCATTCGGGCCAGCCTGCTTCCAAGCTCACTGCCGTGTCTGTGGCTCCGGTGCGTATGGCGCAATATGGCTTTGCGGTCTTGCGCCATCGCCCCGAGGTCATTCCTGCCGATTATTGGGCGATTGCCCGCATCCCCGAAGGCTGGCAGGTCGAAATGGCTTTCAAGGACGTGTGCGAAGAGACGGATGATCTGGTGAAAGACCTTTTGGGTGCCGGAACGGCTGTCAGTCTGCTCGACTATCGCGACCGCCAGTCGGGTCAGATCCGCGTTGCGGCCTTTGAAGGCGGGGCGTTGCATGGGGCCTTCTTCATGGCTCCGAAACCGGTCGGCGTGTCGCGCAGCTGGGCGGCTCATCTGTTGCGGGCTCTCTATGACGAGCCCTTGCGCCGCCATATGGTCGTTGCTGGCCGGGCCGGAATGGATCAGCCAGATATCGGGGCCATCGTCTGCTCGTGCTATTCGGTCGGGCACAAGCAGATCGAGGCGGCGGTGATCGAGAAGGGATGCGATACGGTTCAGGCGGTTGGTAAGTGCCTCAAGGCAGGGTCCAATTGCGGCTCCTGCAAAGCCGAGATCCAGCAGATCATCGATCACACGGCTCGGGAAGCGGCGGAGTGATCCGGACCAGATGAAATGCCCTCGACTGAGCGTGCTCAGAGCTCTCATGGACGCTCGGCACGCTCTCTTTTTTGTTGCGGGTGACCAATTAATGGGTAACTGGATACCTTGCTGAGGCGATTGCAGGATCAAGAATCCACAGGCTGAAGTGTTTTTTCTTTGCGCTTCAACCACCTGTCATGGCGCGGTCGTGAGGCGTCTTTTGCGATGCGAAACCGGTTTCGCAACGTCTCGTTCAATGGCTTGATTCCCCATCTAAATTTTGTTTTCGCGCATGCGGCAGGCTGTTGCCGGTTTCCGAAACCGATTTCGATTACCTTCCGCTTCGCGTCTGCGACATAGTGACAAATTTTCTTTTCCTGCCTTTTTGAGCTGTTGCCGAAACCGGTTTCGTAAATCAGCCTGAATGTGGGAGGACGAAGTGAGGAAATCATCTGAACAGGTCGAAACAAGGCCGACGAGCAGACAAACTCGCATAACCATCAAGGATGTTGCCGAGGAACTTGGCATGTCCAAGAGCACCGTTTCACGGGCGCTCAATGGCTATAGCGATATTGCTCAGAGCACACAGGTGCGTGTGGCGCAGGCCGCCCAGCGGATGGGCTACAAGCCCATGGCGCAGGCGCAGGCCATCAGGACTGGCCTTGTGCGATCCATGGGGCTTGTGTTCAACGTTGGTGGCCACGGCAGTCACCGCCCCTTCCTGACCAACTTTATCGACGGGATTTCCCAACGGGCCAGTCAGGAAAACTGGACCCTCACTGTCACCACCGCGCAGAATTCGGAAGGCGTGCTTCAGACCATCGAACGGCTGAGCAACGAGCGCAAGGTGGATGGCTTCATCCTGCCCCGCACGCGCGTCAAGGATCCACGCGTCGAGTATCTCATTGAGCACGACATCCCGTTTATCATGTTCGGACGCACAGGAGACCCGACGTGGTGCGGCTGGTTCGACATTGAGGGCGAGCTTGCCATGGAACAGGCGGTGGCCCGTCTGTTCGAACTGGGGCATAGACGCATCGGCTTCATCAACGGGCTTGAGGTCTACATGTATGCCAAGCTTCGGCTCGAAGGGTTCGAGCGGGGAATGGCCAAGGTCGGGCTTGAAGTGACGCCGTCCTATGTTCGCCGGGATGCGGTGACGGAGGCAGAAGGGGAAAGAGAGGGTGAGGCTCTTCTCTCTTTGCCCGAGCCTCCGACCGCAATTGTCTGTGCTGTTGATATGGCCGCCCTTGGTGTCTATCGGGCAGCCAAGAAGCGTGGCCTCGCCATCGGGCGGGACGTGTCCATCATTTCTTACGACGGAATATCCGAGGGCGAGTTTGCCAATCCGCCGCTCACCAGTTTTTCCGTCGACAACCGGCAGGCAGGAGAGTGCCTTGCCGATCTTCTCATCCGTCGCATCAGGGGGGCATCGCCCGAGACCTTGCGACAGTTGGGAGTTGCAAATCTGATCGTGCGGGCCTCGGATGGTCCGCCGGTTCATCCATCCTGACATCCATAAACACACTGTTGAATTGGGAGGTTTGACAATGAAACTTTCATCGCGACTGAAACGGACAACCGGGCTTCTTGTGGGCACGTCCCTAGCTCTGGGGATGCTGGCGGTTACGGCATCTGCGGATGGTATCCGCTTCTGGACCACGGAGGAACAGACGCCACGGCTTGCCAAGCAGCAAGAAATGGCTGCGGCTTTCGAGAAGGAAACCGGCATTCCGGTTGAAGTTATTCCAGTCACCGAGAAGGATCTGGGTACCCGCGCAACGGCTGCCTTTGCAGCTGGTGATTTGCCTGACGTGATCTATCACACCCTGCAATATGCGCTGCCGTGGGTCGAAGCGGGCATCCTTGATACCGATGCTGCGACAGAAGTCATCGAGGGACTTGGAGTTGATACCTTCGCACCGGGCGCGCTCAACATGGCAGCGGTGGAAGGCGGCTATGCCTCCGTTCCGGTCGATGGCTGGACGCAGATGATCATCTATCGCAAGGACCTGTTCGATGCCAAGGGCCTCAAGGCTCCGTCGACCTATGCGGATGCTCTGGATGCCGTGAAGGCCCTGCACAATCCGCCGGACATGTACGGCTTTGTTGCAGCGACCAAGGTGGACGAGAACTTCATGAGCCAGGTGCTCGAGCATGTTTTCCTCGCCAACGGCGTCTCCCCGGTTGATGCGGATGGCTTCAAAGAGCTTGATGCCAAGAAAACCAAGGAAGTGCTCGAATTCTACAAGGCGATCGTCAAGGCTTCTCCTCCGGGCGAACTCTTCTGGAAACAATCCCGCGAGCTTTACTTTGCCGGCAAGGCAGCAATGATCATCTGGTCTCCGTTCATTCTGGATGAACTGGCCGGTTTGCGCGACGATGCTCCCCCGACCATCAATGATGATCCGACCAGCCCGGAGTTGGCCTCCAAGACCGGGATCGTCACCAACTTTGCCGGTCCGTCCAACCCGGATGGTGCTGCTTGGGGTGACACGCGCTATTTCGGCATCTCGTCTGATGCGGACATCGAAGCGGCGCAGAAATTTATCACCTACTCGATGAACGAAGGTTACACCAAGACCCTGTCCATCGCGCCAGAAGGCAAGTTCCCGGTTCGTCGCGGTGATGCCGACAATCCGACCAAATTCATTGACGAATGGTCGAAGCTGCCGGTTGGCGTGAACCGCTTCAAACCGCTGGCCGAGCTCTATCCTGCCGAAATGATCAACGAGATCGTTGGCGGTCTTGATGTGGCCCAGCGGTGGGGTGTCGAGGAAGGTCAGCTGGCGCTGGCATCCAAGATGATCAACAGCCAGATCTTCAACCAGGTCGTCCGCAAGTTCACCGATGACGTGATCACTGCCGACGAAGCGGTTGCCGAGCTCAACGCAGAGCTTGCCAAAATTCAGTAATGCGCGAATTCGCTCATAGCGAATTCAAATGATGACCATTCCTGTATCGGGGGAAAACCCCGATGCAGCTCTGGAGCTTTCTCTCATGTCGATGTCCGATACTCAATCCGGTTCCGGGAACGGCAGGTTTCACGCAGTCGCGTCAAAGCCGCCCGGAACGGGTCCCCTGGCCAAGCGCGAGGCGCGTCTCGCCTGGGGGTTGCTCATGCCGACGCTCGTCAGTGTTGCGCTGGTGATCGTCCTGCCACTGCTGGCGATCTTCTGGATCTCAGCCAAGCCGATCAATCTGGGCGACCTCAGGCCCACGACGCCTGACGTCTATGAACGGATCAAGGGCAAGGCCAAGGCACCCGGTGACGAGGTGGTGGTCGAGTATCGCCTCAAAAACTCCTCGCAGGAAAAGCCGATTACCAACGTCACGATGCGCGATGTCTGGCCAGCCGGTCTTTCGATCCCCGAGCTTGATCCGCGCTGTACGCTCAACGGGCAGGACTTCTTCTGTGCGCTCGGTGACTGGGAGCCGGGCCATCGTGAACGGTTGCAGATCACGGCCGTGGTCGATCAGGTCTTTCTCGACGGGGACGTCAATGTCCGTGATACCGAGCCGGTGATGGAAGGGGACGCGACGTCCGATCTCCTGAGCTTCTCCTTCACATGGGACAATTTCAGGGCCGTCTTTGACAGCTCGGAATTCCTAGACGTGCTGTGGGTGACATCCTTCTACACCATCGTCGGCACCATCGGTGCGCTGGTGGTGGGGATGATGGCCGCCCTCATTCTCAATCACAGCTTCACCGGGCAGGGGATCCTGCGTGGGCTGTTCCTGTTCCCCTATGTGGCACCGGTCATTGCGGTGGCCTTCACGTGGGTGACGCTGCTTGATCCCTTCTCCGGATCCTTCAATGCGCTTCTGGTGCAAATGGATCTGATTACGACGCCGATCAACTTCTTTGGCGAGCGTCCTCTGGCGCTCTTCTCGGTGACGGTGTTCGAAATCTGGCGATATTTCCCGCTGTCCTTCCTGTTCATTCTGGCGCGGATGCAGTCCATCGATACGGACATGTATGAGGCGGCGGATATGGATGGCGCGTCGCCTTTCCAGAAATTCTACTATCTGTCGCTGCCGCAACTGATGGGCATCCTGTCGGTGCTGTTCCTGTTGCGCTTCATCTGGACTTTCAACAAGTTCGACGACATCTTCCTGCTGACAGGCGGCAATGCCGGGACGCGTACGCTGACTGTGAATGTCTATGAGCAGGCCTTTGCCATTTCCAACATCGGAGCGGGTGCAGCCGTGGCTGTGGTCATCTTCGCCTGTCTGCTCGCCTTCTCCTTCTTCTTCTTCCGGTTCATGAGCAGGGAGGAAGGGCTATGAGACACGGACTGATCCTTACCCCGATCATCGGGATCTTGTGGAGCCTCACTGTGATTGTCTGTTTGACGATCCTGATGGCCTTCTCGACCGGCCTGCCGGTCCGGCCGATCTGGCTTGTCGCCATCCTGCAGGGTGTTGCCATCGCATACGTGGCGCTCTATCTCGACAATCGCTGGATGGGGCTTCTGGTGAGCCTCGTGCTGGTGCTTGGCATCAGTCTCATGCAGCCGTTCGGCATTTCCCTCGGGTTGAAGCCGGTGGCACAGGGCATTGGCGTGATCGCTCTGGTCCTCTCGCTTCATCTTCCCTTGCGGGCGATGATCGACGGGCTGCCAAAGGGTGTCCTGACGCGGCATCAGTTCGAAGGAGCGATCGTCAAGTTTCTGACAGGCTTCGGCTATGTCTTCTTCACCGCGATTGTGGTCGTTCCCTTCTATGTGATGGTGATGACCTCGCTAAAGGGACAACAGGAGCTGTTGCTCAATCCGCTTGACTTCTCCATTGACTGGCGGAAGGGCTGGGATCTGTTCCGCTCCTATGAGGAGCTGTTCACCCAGTTCAATTTTGGCATCTATCTGACGACGTCGCTGCTGGTTGCGGTTATGACGGTGCTGGTAACTCTGCTGTTCAGTGTGCCGGGTGCCTACGCGGTTGCGCGGTTGCGCTTCAAGGGACAGGCGATGATGTCGCGCTCGATCCTGCTCATCTACATGGTGCCGATGATTGTGCTTGCTCTGCCGATCTATGTGGCCTTTTCGATGTTCGGCCTCAGGAACTCGCTGTTCGGATTGTTGCTGATCTATCCGGTAACCACGATTCCCGTCGCGCTCTACATGCTGCAAGGCTATTTCCGCGGTCTTCCGGCGGAAGTAGAGGAAGCGGGCCTGATGGATGGCCTCAGCCGTCTGGGCGTGATCTGGAAGATCACCCTGCCGCTGTCGTTGCCAGCGCTCGCATCGGTATCACTCTATGTCTTCATGATCGCATGGAACGAGTTCCTGCTCGCCTTCATGCTGCTTGATGATCCTTCAAAATTCACTCTTACGCGCGGTGTGACGATGCTCAATTCGTCCGAAGTGCCCCGTCAGCATCTGATGGCCGGGGCGGTGATCGCCACCGTGCCCATCATGGCCCTGTTCCTGGGGCTGGAACGCTTCATGACAAAGGGCCTGACTGCAGGCTCCGTTAAAGGATAAGACAATGACTTTGCCTCTCAACGATCAGGCAATCGCCATTCTCAAAGGCAACGATCGCGGCACCTACACCGTGCCGACCAAGGGCCTTTATCCCTATCAGTGGAACTGGGACAGTGCTTTTGCTGCTCTCGGGTTTGCTGAACTTGACCTCAATCGCGCCTGGGTCGAACTGGAGACCCTGTTCTCCGGACAGTGGACCAATGGCATGGTGCCACATATCATCTTTCACGAAGTGGATGATGGCTATTTCCCCGGCCCCGATGTCTGGGGCACGCAAGGCTACTCGGGCAACAGCCTGCCGTCTTCGGGCATCAGTCAGCCGCCGCTGGTGGCGACCTTTGCCCGCAAGATCTATGAGAAAAATCCGGTGGAGGGCGCCAAGCGAATTGCTCCGCTCTATGACAAGATTGTCGCCTGGCACAAATGGTTCATGGAGTGCCGCGGCGAAAGCGGGGCCATCTCAGTGACCCATCCATGGGAATCGGGTCGCGACAATGCAGCTGACTGGGATGAGGCCATGGCCAATGTGGATGTGTCCGGCGTTGGAGAATACAAGCGGCGCGACACCTCCCACGTCAATCCGGAGATGCGTCCCACCAAGCGGGATTATGACGTCTATCTGGCGATCCTCTATTATGCCCGCGATCACCATTGGGACGAGAAGGCCATTCTGGAGGGTGGACCGTTCCGGGTGGCTGATCCGACTCTGTCGTTCATCCTGATGCGTGCCCATCGGGATCTTGCCTGGCTTGGTGAGACGCTCGGCAAGGACACCTCCGCGATCACTGGCTGGATTGCCTCGCTCGAGAAGGGTATCGAGACGCTCTGGAACGAGGAGATCGGCAGTTATGACGCCAAGGACCTGAAGACCGGCAAGTTTTCCGGCAACGTGACCTCAGCAGCGTTCCTCAGTTGGTATGCTGGCCTCAAGGATGACCGGGTGCTCGGCCATCTTGAGCGGCTTCTTGATGCTGCGCCGCATGGCGTAACAAGCCTTGATCCCGAAAACCCTCACTATAACCCCATGCGTTACTGGCGCGGGCCGGTCTGGGTCGTGGTCAACACGCTGATTGGTATGGGCCTCGCCGAGGCAGGGCATCACGCTCTGGCCGAGCGTGTGCGCAGTGACAGCGCCCGCCTGATCGAGAAGGGTGGGTTCGCGGAATATTTCAATCCTGAAGACGGGACCCCTGCCGGTGGTGGCACCTTTACCTGGACCGCCGCCTGCTGGCTTGCCTGGGTTTCAAAAGATCTCAAGGAGGGCTGATCATGTCATCCATCGAGTTGAAGGCCGTTGAAAAATGGTTTGGCGATGTGCAGGTCATCAAGGGCGTTGATCTCGGCATCGATGAGGGTGAATTCATCATCTTTGTTGGCCCGTCCGGCTGTGGCAAGTCGACCTTGTTAAGAACCATTGCCGGGCTTGAAGAATGTTCTCGTGGTGAGATCCTTGTGGGCGGGAGAGACGTTACGGCTGAGCCTCCCGCCCAGCGCGGGCTTGCCATGGTGTTTCAGTCCTATGCGCTTTATCCGCATATGAATGTGCGCGAGAATATAGGGTTTGGTCTCAAGACCGCCGGCACGCCGAAAGCCGAGATCGAAGAGAAGGTCAATGCGGCAGCCGAGGCTTTGAAGCTGGAGAGCTATCTTGACCGGCGACCCAAGGAATTGTCCGGCGGTCAGCGCCAGAGGGTGGCGATCGGCCGTTCCATCGTCCGCAATCCGACTGCGTTTCTGTTCGACGAGCCGCTTTCCAACCTTGATGCGGCCCTGCGTGTTGAAATGCGCTATGAGATCGCCAAACTGCATCGCGAGCTTGCCACGACGATGATCTATGTGACCCACGATCAGGTCGAGGCCATGACACTGGCGGATCGCATCGTCGTGCTACGCGATGGAATCATCGAACAGGTTGGCTCGCCGCGCGAGCTGTATCAGCGACCGGACAATCTGTTCGTTGCCCAGTTCATCGGCTCGCCGAAGATGAACATCATGTCTTGCCGGACCGAAGGGGACGCCTATGTTCTTGACGGCGGGCGGGGCGGGGCTCAAACCCAGAAAGGCGAGGCGGCCTATCTGGGAGCGAGGCCCGAGAATATCACTGTGGGTGGAGAAGGCGAAGGCCAGTGCGACGGGGTGGTCGACATCGTCGAATATCTTGGCGCCGACACGCATCTGGTGGTCGAATGCGGTGGGCTTGGCCAGATCGGGGTGCGGCTCGGTGGAGATGCCGAGGTCAAGCCGGGAGATCGGGTTGGTCTGATATTCGATCCCGCCCGACTTCATTTCTTCGACAAGGATGGGCAGGCGCTGCCCCGGGATTGACGCTTCAAGGCTGGTCCTTGAATGCGCCCGGGCAGTTGGTGAAACCCTTGTCAAATGAAGAAGGGGAGCGACATGGTCGCTCCCCTTTTTTCGTTCAGAGACATAACTGGTCGGATCAGACGAAACGGTTGACCCAGTTTTCCAGTTTTTCCTGCTGGCCGGACCGTGGTTCCGGATTGATGCCGTCTTTGAGGACGCGCTCGGAGATGCTTTCCAGCGTGCCGTTGGCCAGCATGTCTTTGTTGACGTCTTTGTCCCAATCGGCATAGCGGGCTTTGAGGGCATTTTCCATGCCGCCATCTGCGATCATGGCTGCTGCTGCCTTGAAGCCGCGAGCACAGATGTCCATGCCGCCGATGTGACCTGCTACCAGATCTTCGGCATCAAGAGACTGGCGACGCAGTTTGGAGTCGAAGTTGGTGCCACCGGTGGTGAAGCCGCCTGCTTTCAGGATGTGATAGTAGGCAAGCGCCACTTCAGGGGTGTTGTTCGGGAACTGGTCGGTATCCCAGCCGGACTGATAATCGTTGCGGTTCATATCGATGGAGCCGAGCATGCCATCAGCGGCGGCCACTGCGATCTCGTGTTCGAAGCTGTGACCGGCGAGGATCGCGTGACCCTGTTCAAGGTTCAGTTTCACTTCGTTTTCGAGACCGTATTTGCGCAGGAAGCCGATGCAGGTTGCAGCATCGAAATCATACTGATGCTTGCTGGGTTCCTGAGGTTTCGGTTCGACAAGGATGGTGCCCTTGAAGCCGATCTTGTGTTTGTAGTCGACGACCATGGCAAGGAAACGACCCATGTGATCGAGTTCTTTGCCGAGATCGGTGTTGAGCAGGGTTTCATAGCCTTCACGGCCACCCCAGAGCACATAGTTCTGACCACCGAGACGATGGGTAGCATCCATGCAGCTTTTTACGGTTGCGGCGCTGTAGGCGAACACATCCGGATCCGGGTTGGTGGATGCGCCGGACATGAAGCGGCGGTTGGTGAACATGTTGGCCGTGCCCCAGAGGAGCTTGGTTTCAGAGGTGGCCATTTTCTCTTCGAAGTAATCAACGATGGCGTTGAGGTTCGAGAGGTTCTCGGCGAAGGTCTTGCCTTCCGGCCGCACGTCTACATCGTGGAAGCAGAAGAAGGGCGCGCTCAGCAGATCGAACAGCTCGAACGCGACGTCGGCTTTCAGTTTGGCATGATCGAGGCTGTCGCCATACCAGGGGCGATCGAAGGTGCGGCCGCCGAACGGATCGCCGCCTTCCCATGCGAGGCTGTGCCAGTAGGCAACGGCGAAGCGCAGGTGCTCTTTGAGCGTTTTACCCATGACGACTTCGTCAGGATTATAGTGGTGGAAGGCGAGCGGATTGTCGCTGTCAGGGCCTTCATACTGGATTTTGGAGAGAGAACCGAAGAAGTCAGTCATTTCAAAGATCCTTCAAGGGAGAATAAGCGGCTACATAGCGTTGGTAGGACGCTTCGAATGCGGGCTGTAGCGCTGTGTCGGGGTAGAAGCTTTTTTCGATGGCAGGCATCGTGCAGACATCTGCCGGGGCACAGTTAAGGGCGGCAACCAGACCCATGCGGGCAGCTCCGAAGGCCCCGCCGAAGTCTCCGGCGGTTGGTCGGTCGATCTGTTTGCCGAGGATGGTGGCCAGAAGGCCAAGCCAGTAGTCGGATGAGGACCCGCCGCCAACGGCGATCATCCGTTCAAGATTGGTTCCTGCGGCTTCAAGGGCGCGGATGCCGTCCTTGAAGGCATAGGAGACGCCTTCGATGACGGTGCGGGTCAGGCTCTCGCGGTCGTCTTCGTGGGCAAGGCCGAGGAACCCGGCGCGAATGGTCGCATCGTTATGCGGGGTGCGTTCGCCGCCAAGGTAAGGCAGGAACAGAGTGGTGCCCGGTCCCTTCAGCTCGGAGCCGAGGGCGTTGGTCAGCTCTGCCGGTTTGGAGCCGACGAGGCGTGCGTACCAGTTGAGGGCATCGGTCGCTGCGAGGATCACCGCCATGTGGCACCAATGGTTGGCCGTGGAATGGCAGAAGGTGTGAACGGCGCTTTGCGGCAACGGGCGATAGCTGTTGATCGCGGCATAGATCACGCCGCTGGTGCCAAGGGAAATGAAGGCGTCGCCTTCTCCCACGATGCCGGTCGCGATGGCTGAGGCTGCGTTGTCGCCTGCGCCACCCGCGACGATGACGTCCGGGGAGAAGCCCCAGCGGTCGGCAAGGGCCTGACGGATGGTACCGGTGTTGTCGGTGCTTTCAGCGAGGGACGGCATATGGTCAAGGGTGAGACCGGTTGCCGAAAGAAGCTCGGAGGACCATTCGCGCTTTCCTACGTCAAGCCAGCTGGTGCCGGCGGAGTCGGAATAATCGGAGACATAGTTGCCGGTCAGCCAGAGGCGCAGATAATCCTTGGGCAGGAGCACCTTGTTGATTTTCTCGAACTGCTCGGGATTGTTCTTCTGGACCCATGCGAGTTTTGGCGCGGTGAACCCGGGGAAGACGATGTTGCCGGTCAGCTCACGGAAGGCCGGAATGGCGTCGAGCGCAGCGGCTTCCACATGGCTTCTGGTGTCGTTCCAGAGAATGCAGGGGGCAACGGGCTGATCTTCCTTGTCGAGCATGGTCGCGCCATGCATGTGACCGGACAGGCCAATTGCCTTCACCTGACGCAGTTCGGTCGGGTAGCGGGCGGCCAGATCATCAAAGGCATTTGCCGTTGCCGCGATCCAGCTTGCCGGGTCTTGCTCGCTCCATCCGGTGTGCGGTCGTTCAACCGTAAGGGCCTGATGGGCCGTTGCGACAATCTGCTGGTCTTCGGACATGACCAGCACTTTGATCCCGGATGTCCCCAGGTCAATTCCAAGATACATGATTTTCCTCCTCAGCGGAAAGCCCGGTTGCTGCAAAGGCCGAGACCTCTGGGCGCAATGAGCTTAAACGGGTTCTTTCCCGATTTGGAGGTATATTATTTTAAGATCTAAAATAAATCAAGAGTGCACTTGTTCTCTTCCACCGATCTGCACCTTTTCAAGGATGTCTGCAGTTCTACGGAGCGCTTGGAATCACACCGCCTGATCGTTTGAGCTGAGCTTGTCGATGCACAAACGCACGGTTTCTTCAAGTGCATGGGCCGCTGCTCCTTTGGCCCACATCAGGTCGCCCCATTTGTGAATGCGCATTAACGGAGCGTGGTGGCCGCGCTGGATCGTCGAGGCCCTGACCGCATCAAAGACCGGCTGGGCGTAGAGATAGTCGAAGCGCATCTGCTCGCCGGAGAGAATGATCAGTGACGGATCGAACAGGTTGACCAGATTGGCAAGGCCCATGGCAAACATGCGGCTGGCCCGGTCGAAGATCGAGCGGGCGGTCTGGTCGCCTGCCTTGGCGCGACCAAACAGATCCATAAGGCGGCGCTCGTCATCGGCGTTGGTGGTCCAGTTGGAGAAGAGCTCGGCTTCGCGCAGCAGAGCATAGTCGGAGATATAGGCCTCCAGACAGCCGCGCTGGCCGCAGCGGCAGAGAGCCCCCTCGAGCTGCACCTTTGTGTGACCGAATTCTGCGCCGGCCCCTTGGGTGCCGCGATAGATCTTGCCGTCGATCACGATCCCGAGGCCGACACCCTGCTCGATGGTGACGACGAGAAAATCCGGTGTGTCGCGACCATAGCCGAACCAGAGCTCAGCAATGGCAACGGCGTTGGCGTCGTTTTCAACGAAGACCGGAAGCGGCAGCGTGTCCTTAAGCATTTCAGGTAGATTGAATTCCTGCTCCTCGAACAGGGGACACCAGTCGATGTAGCCTGATTCGGCATGGACCGTGCCGGGTACGCCAATGCCGACCGACGAGAGATCCTCGATGCGCAGGCCTGCAGACTGGGCAACGGCCTCAACGGTTCGCCGGATGAGATCCTGCGCTTCTTCTCGTTTGAGGCGCGGGCGCGGCATGGGCAGTTGGGCCTTGCCGAGTTGCTTGCCCTCAAGGTCCAGAATGACGGCGGTGACATAGCGGTTGGTGATTTTCATGCCGACCACACAGTGCGAGCTGCCGCGCAGCTTGAGATCAACGCGTGGGCGACCTCGGCGGGTCTGTCCGGGCTCAGCAACTCTGTCGACTTCCTCGATCAGCCCGGCGGAAATCAGTTCGGCTGTAATCGTCGTTATGGTGGCCGGGCTCATGCCCGTCTCGTTGGCAATGTCGATGCGCGCTGTCTGGTGATTGTTCCTGATATGGGAGAAAACCAGATGCCGCCCTTGGTTCCTCTGTTCGGGAATTTGGGGTGTTTTCTTGCTCTGACTGCGCGCTTTGTTTGTCATGGATTGTGGATTTCTATTTCGAATTCGGGGGTGTGCGTTTTTTAGAATAGCGCTACGCAATCAAAATGGCTTGCCTTTTCTCAATGGTCAACAAATGGAGGTCGACGAAAGGCTTATAATTTAAATTCGACGTAAAAATTAAATGATGTTATGAATTATTACTGAGACAGCCACTTACTCGCTTGGCGGGCTGTCGTGTTCTTGGGAGGAACAGGAAATGAAAAAATCACTGCTTGTGGCGGCTCTGTTGAGCGCGTCGATGATGACTCCTGCGTTGGCCGCAGATCTTGTGGTCGGTGTCAGCTGGTCGAATTTCCAGGAAGAACGTTGGAAAACTGACGAAGCAGCCATCGTGAAGGCTCTGGAAGCTGCCGGGGCAACCTATGTGTCTGCTGACGCCCAGTCTTCTTCATCCAAACAATTGAGCGATATCGAAGCTCTGATGGCGCAGGGAGTGAATGCGCTGATCGTGCTTGCTCAGGATACCGAAGCCATCATCCCGGCTGTTCAGAACGCTGCGGATGAAGGCATCCCTGTTATTGCCTATGACCGTCTGATCGAAGACAACCGCGCCTTCTATCTCACCTTCGACAACGTCGAAGTGGGTCGGATGCAGGCTCGTGCGGTCTTTGCCGCTCAGCCGAAGGGCAATTATGTCATGATCAAGGGCTCTCCAACCGATCCGAACGCAGACTTCCTGCGCGGTGGTCAGCAGGAAATCCTGCAGGAAGCCGTTGACAAGGGCGACATCAAGATCGTCGGCGAAGCCTACACCGACGGCTGGCTGCCGGCCAACGCCCAGCGCAACATGGAGCAGATCCTGACGGCCAATGACAACAAGGTTGACGCTGTTGTTGCTTCCAACGACGGCACCGCCGGTGGTGTTGTTGCTGCGCTGACAGCTCAGGGCATGGAAGGCATTCCTGTCTCCGGTCAGGATGGCGACCATGCAGCGCTCAACCGCGTTGCCAAGGGCACCCAGACTGTTTCGGTCTGGAAAGACGCTCGTGATCTCGGCAAGGCCGCTGCGGAAATCGCTGTCGCTCTGGCTGGTGGAACCGACATGAAGGACGTTGAAGGATCCGGCACCTGGACGTCGCCGTCCGGCACGACCATGACGGCCAAGTTCCTTGAGCCGATCCCTGTGACCAAGGACAATCTGACCACGGTCACCGATGCGGGCTGGATTTCGGTCGAAGCTCTGTGTCAGGGCGTGACCAACGGTCCGGCACCCTGCAACTGATAGCGCATGATCAGTCTCGCGCCGGGCAGGTGTCCCGTGCGCGGGCGATCTCCAACCTCATGAAACAACAATCAGCTCCCGTCGCGCTGTGGCGGGAGCAATGATAAACTGCATGCTGGAGAGCATCACATGGCTGATAGCGTGGACTCCCGCGACCTGCCGCAAAAAGCTCGCCGGACATTGATCGATACGATGGAAATTGACACCCGACTGCTTGGCATGATCGGGGCCTTCATTGTCATTTGCGTCGTCTTTGATGTCTGGACAGGCGGTCGTTTTCTTACCCCCCGTAACATCTTCAACCTGACAATTCAGACTGTGTCAGTGGCCATCATGGCGACGGGCATGGTCTTTGTCATTGTCACCCGGCACATCGATCTCTCGGTCGGTGCGCTTCTGGCGACCTGTTCGGCCATCATGGCAATGGTGCAGACCTATATCTTGCCGAGCTGGTTTGGAATTGAGCTCGGAAGTGTCCTGATTGCTCCAGTTGCCATTCTGACCGGGCTGGTGTTTGGTGCCATCATCGGGGCCTTTCATGGCTGGCTGATCGGGTATCTCACGATCCCGGCCTTCATCGTCACACTCGGCGGTCTGTTTGTCTGGCGCAACGTGGCCTGGCATCTGACAAACGGGCAGACGATTGGCCCTCTCGACGGCAATTTCGTTGCCCTTGGCGGGATCGATGGAACGCTCGGAGAGGCGGGAAGCTGGGTGCTGGCCCTGCTGGCCGTTGCCTTCACGCTCTATCTGCTCTTCTCCGCAAGGCGGAACAAGATTGCGCATAACTTTCCGATCAAGCCGATCTGGGCCGAGGTGGCGATTGCAGCCATTCTTGTTGCTGCCATTGTCGGCTTTGTCTGGACGCTGAATGCCTATGAAGTGCCGATCGGCAGGCTGAAGCGCCTGTTCGAGGAGCAGGGCGAGGTGATGCCGAAAGGCTATGCGGAAGGTTATGGCGTGCCCTTCTCGGTGCTCATCCTTATTGCGGTGGCGACCGTGATGACGGTGGTCGCGCAGCGCACGCGACTCGGTCGCTACATCTTTGCCACTGGCGGCAATCCGGAGGCTGCCGAGCTGTCCGGTATCAACACCCGGCTTCTGACGGTGAAGATCTTTGCGATTGTTGGCGTGCTCTGTGCCATGTCGGCAGTGGTGGCCTCGGCTCGCCTCAACTTCCATTCCAACGACATCGGGACCCTTGACGAATTGCGCGTCATTGCTGCCGCGGTCATTGGCGGGACGGCTCTTTCGGGTGGTCTCGGCACGATCTACGGAGCCATTCTGGGGGCCCTGATCATGCAGTCGCTGCAATCGGGTATGGCAATGGTTGGCGTGGAAGCGCCGTATCAGAATATCGTCGTCGGCGTCGTTCTGGTGTTCGCGGTCTATGTCGATATCGTCTATCGCAAGAGAACGGGGGACTGACGCATGAGTGCTTCTGCAAACACGGATCGTGGAACTCCGCTCGTTGAAATGCGCAACATGCGCCTGTCGTTCGGCGGGATCCATGCGGTGGATGACGTGACGATCGATCTCTATCCTGGTGAAGTGGTGGGTGTGCTCGGTCACAACGGGGCTGGCAAGTCCTGTCTGATGAAAATGCTCTCGGGTGCCTACAAGCGCAACGGCGGGGAAATCTATGTGAACGGCGAACGTGCCGAGATCAACAATCCCCGCGATGCCCGCGACTATAATATCGAGACGATCTATCAGACCCTTGCTCTGGCAGACAACCTCGATGCAGCCTCGAACCTCTTTCTGGGGCGCGAGTTGGTCAACGGTGTTGGCCTTGTCGATGATGCCCAGATGGAGGCGGAGACGCGCAAGATCATGGGGCGGCTCAACCCCAACTTCCAGCGCTTCTCCTCGCCGGTGTCGGCTCTTTCGGGTGGTCAGCGCCAGTCGGTGGCGATCAGCCGTGCGGTCTATTTCAACGCCAAGATCCTGATCATGGATGAACCCACCGCAGCCCTCGGAGTGGAAGAGACCAAGATGGTGGCCGATCTCATCGACGAGTTGAAGGCGCAAGGCTTGGGGATCTTCCTCATTGACCACGATATCCATCAGGTCAAGGCGCTCTGTGACAGGGCGTCGGTGATGAAGAACGGCCGTCTGGTCGGCACGGTCAAGGTCGATGAGGTGACCGAGGATGACATTCTGGGAATGATCATTCTGGGCAAGAATCCCGTGACGGGCGAGACGGTCTAGAGACCATTCGCGCAACATCCAAACCTGAAAGCCCGGTCACATGGTCGGGCTTTCGTCTCTTTTCAAAGGCGATAACATGAAGGTGGACAGCTGATCGAAGAAACCGGCGTCCCTGTTTCGGGAGGAATGTTATGGAAGCCAGAGTATTCGGTGCAGTCACCTGCGCTTTGGTCGGGGCTGCTGTCCTGTCTGTGCCATCAGGCCCGGCACTTGGCACACCCGTGATTGGTGATGAGCGGGCTGTACCCGAGCATCTGGAGGCAAGCGCCCTTGAGACGATGGCGCCGGAGGATATTCTGGCGCATGGTCGATTGTTGTTCGATGCCAAGTTCACCGTGCTCGATGGGGCCGGACGTCCCGCTGCAACACAGGCAGAGGTGCCGGTCAAGCGGCGACCGGGACGGGTGCCGGCGATGTTCCGAACCGCAGGGCCGGAAGCCAATGCCTGCAATGGCTGTCACAACCAGCCCGATTCCGGTGGCGCGGGCGAGTTCGTGGCCAACGTCTTCACCTCCGAGGGCGTGTCCGACTTTGAATTCGACACGCTCGAAGCGCAATTCTCCAACGAGCGCGGGACGCCGCACCTGCATGGCTCCGGTCTGGTCGAGCTGATCGCGCGGGAGATGAGCGACGACCTGCATGCCTTGCGGCGTGAGGCCGTCGATGCCGCGCGGGAAAAGGGTGAGGCCATCACCGTCCGGCTCGTCACCAAGGGTGTCGATTTCGGAGCGCTGACTGTCGAGCCGGATGGTTTTGTCAATATCGAAGGAATTGAGGGCATCGATCACGATCTCATCGTGCGCCCCTTCAGCCAGAAGGGGGTCTTCACTTCGCTGAGACAGTTTTCGATCAATGCCATGAATTCGCATCACGGCATTCAAAGCGATGAGCGCTGGGGCCTGCAATGGACCGGTACGAGCGATTTTGATGAGGATGGGCATAAGGGCGAGATCACGTCGGCGGACATGACCGCTGTGGTGCTGTTTCAGGCGGCCCTTCCGACGCCGGTGCAGCAGATGCCGGACGAGCCTCTGCTCAGGGACGCGGTCAAGGAGGGGGAAGCTCTGTTTGATCAGGTGGCTTGCTCTCAATGTCACGTAAAGGCCCTGCCGCTCAAGTCGCTCACCTTTCAGGAACCCGGTCCCTACAATCGGGCGGGCAATCTGCGTGCCAGTGATCAGGCGGGCAAGGTGCTGTCCTTCGAGCTGCCGTCCGACGGCTTGGAAAAGAATGACGCGGGGGATTGGATGGTGCCGGTCTTTACCGATTTCAAACGTCATGTGATCGCGGACTCCGAGAAACCTCACTATGGCAATGAACGGCTGTCCCAGCGCTTTATCGCCAATGACCTGTTCCTGACGCCGCGCTTGTGGGGTGTCGGCAGCACGGCTCCCTATGGGCACAGGGGAGATGTGACGACCTTGCGCGAGGCGATCCTTCATCACGGTGGTGAGGCGCGGGACTCACGACTGGCGTTCGAGGCGTTGGAAGATCTCGATCAGCGCAAAATCGTCGAATTTCTGAAATCGCTCAAGCTGACGACGGAGGCTAAGCCATGAAACATCTGTTGGCTTTCGCTTTGATGAGTCTAGCTACGCCAGCTATGGCGATTGAACCGCCGCACATGTCGGAAGTGACGGGAGAGAGCGGCGTTGATCATCGCTACACCGGCGGCTGGGAATTCTACGTCGGCGGCGGTGTTGCGGTGTTCGATTGCAACGGGGATCACTATCCGGAACTTTATCTCGCCGGGGGGGCGGGGGAGGCCGAGCTCTATCTCAATCGTAGCGGTATGGGTGGAGAAATCCGCTTTGAAATGCAGGCCGAAGGTGCCTTGTCGCTCAAGTCCGTGAGCGGGGCTTATCCGCTTGATATCGATGGAGACGGCAACACCGATCTTGCGGTCTTGCGGGTAGGCGAGAACAAGCTCTTTCGTGGCAGGGGCGGATGTGTTTTTGAGGAGGCGAATGAGCTCTGGGGCTTTGACGGCGGCAAGGCCTGGTCAACTGCCTTTGCTGCCATGTGGGAGGAGGGCAATAGCCTTCCCACCCTCGCCATTGGCAATTATGTGGACCGCGATCAGCCCGGCTCGCCCTTCGGCACTTGCCATGACACCGATTTCTATCGCCCGACCAAGGACGGGACCTATCGCCATGAGGCCTTGCAGCCGGGCTTCTGTTCGCTGTCGATGATGTTCACCGACTGGGACCGGTCGGGCAAGGCGGACCTCCGGATCGCCAACGACCGGCAATATTATCGTGGAGGGCACGAACAGCTCTGGAAGATCCGAAAAGGCGAGGAACCTTCGGAATATCGCTCCGAGGATGGCTGGCGTCGCCTGAGGATCTGGGGGATGGGCATTGCGTCGACGGACCTGACCGGGGACGGCAGGCCGGACTATTACGTCACCTCTATGGCCGACAACAAGCTACAGGTGCTGGCGTCCAAGGACGGATCACCGGACTTTGATGATGATGCCTTCCAGCGAGGGATCACGGCGCATCGACCCTTTGTTGGCGACAATGTCAATCCGTCCACCTCGTGGCATGCCCAATTCGACGACATCAACAACGACAGCTTTGTCGACCTGTTCGTCACCAAGGGCAATGTGGAGGCCATGACCGACTTTGCCATGAAGGACCCGAACAGTCTGTTTCTGGGCGCGCGGGATGGCAGCTTCGAAGAGGCGGCGGACAAGGCGGGGATGCTCAGTTTTGATCGTGGGCGGGGTGGCTCGCTCATTGATCTCAACATGGATGGTCTGCTCGATGCCGTCGTGGTGAACAGGGAGAGACCAACACAGATCTGGCTTAACAAGGGACAGGTGCCGGACGGTGCCGAGGTGTCAGCTCCAATGGGCAACTGGGTGGAATTGCAGATCCGGCAGGATGGCCCCAATCGGGAGGCCATTGGGGCCTTTGTCGAGGTGCGGGTGGCGGACCGGACACAAAGCCACGAGATCACCGTCGGGGGAGGGCATGCCGGAGGCAAGTCGGGGTGGCATCACTTCGGCATCGGCGTTGCCGAACGTGCCGTGGTGCGGGTGCAATGGCCCGATGGGGAGTGGGGGCCGTGGGTCCGGCTCTTTGCCAACCAGCATGCGCGCATCACCCGGGGCAAGTCGACGGCCGATGTCTGGCTGCCGGCAAGGACTGCACTTCAGCAGTGACGATGTGCTAGAACGAGAGACTGCCCGGCTGGTGTTTGGGCAAGTGAAGACAAACCCGCAGCCTGATCAGGACTGCGGGTTTGTTGGTTCAGGACAGGGTTGCCGATGGGCGACGCGAAGGGTGCCCGTGGGATGGCCTCATGGTATGCCAGAGGCGATAGAGTTCAAGCAGGATGAGCGGGGCGAAATTGACGAGGGCCGCGCCTGCATGGTGGCTTTCGAGGAGCCAGTGCACGAGGGTCGCCATTGCCGCGATATAGGCGAAGCGTTGCAGGCTCTTCCACTGGCGTGGTCCCAGTTTGCGGATCGAGAGATCGTTGGAAGTGAGCGCAAGCGGGATGAAAATAATAAAGGCCAGCCAGCCGATGATGATGCCCAGCTTGCTGAGGTCGGCGACCAGTTTGCTAAGCGTGCCGAGATCGACGACGTAGCATAAGGTATGCAGCAAGGCATAGCCGAAGGCCGCAACGCCGATGTAGCGGCGGCGGCGCATCAGCCAGAAAACGAAGCCCGACTTCGGGAACAGAAGTTTGAGCGGTGTGAGCATCAGTGAAAGGATGAGGAAGCGGGCGGCAAATTCACCTGTCGGATGGAGCAGGCGGTGCAGGTCCGTTCCCGAGAGGGCATCGCTGATCATCGGAATGGCTGGAATGGTCAGTAGCAGCCAGATGAAATAGGGGGAGTCTATGATGGCTTTGATGCCGGATTTGCTGGTCATGGTCTTTGTCATGTTCTGGGCTCGTTTGAGCTGATTGGGTCAGAATGATTTGGGGCGGCGTGCGGAGTGAGACGCTCCCGAATTGCTGTCTGGTCTCTGAGAGCAATTGTACAAATCCGGTACGGGTCTGGGCTAGTCATGTTTGGTATAAAAGTGTAACCCCGTGTAACGGGCAAGAGCCTGAAAATGGCGCCTTTCGGGGCGGTTGAGCCACAAAAAAGCCCGCCGCCGATTGTTGGCGTGCGGGCTACCTTGCTGGTTGTTTTTATTGTTGCAGCGGATCAGGTCCAGCTGATTTTGAGTTCTTCCTTGAAAGCAAATCGCTCGAGATGCGAAGCGATGACATTTTCCAGCTTCTTGAGGTCTTCCTCGCTTTCGGCCTGAGCCTTCATGGTGAGATCCCTGTCGACGGCGGTGAGGTCACAACGGCCGAAGGGAAAAATGATCTCGCCTTCCTCAGGTGTGAAGCGGGTTTCGATCTTGTGGCCGAAATGCTTGCACAATTGCTGCAGGTAACCGCTGGCGCGATCGGATGAAATGGTGGATACGGACGAGTGTGTCATTCAATTCCTTTTTTCAAACTCTGGTTTTGAGGCCCGTCGTCGTCCCTGACAGAAGCACATGACGAAAAAGAAAAAGGCTGCCGCGCCGAGATGCGGCGGTGGCGCAGCAGCCACTTTGTGATCCCGCTTCGGGGGGGAAGAATTTACGCGGGATCAACAAATATCGAAGGTCATGTCGCATTGTGTCAGGACGATACAGGGCGAAGCTGTGCTTGGCCTGTCGGACCTGTCTTTAGCTGTTATCTGGTCATTTCGAGCTCAAAAAACCAGTCTGGCCTTGCAACAAATTTGTAATGAAATGTATCGGCGACTTGTGCCCGAAAAGGCCGTAAAGCTGTGGCATCCCTTTTCCGATCCCGCTCGTCCACTATTAATGGGCAATGTTGGGACGCAAAATCGGCTGATTTGAGCAGGGTCAGTTTCGGTCAACCGGTGTTTGCTTTATGCTGCGGCTCGCGTCGGGCCGCTCAAGGTGGTCTCTTTGCGTATAGCAGGATCAGAAGACCAGAGAAAGAACGGTCCCATGCGTCGTCACATGATGATCTCCAAGCGCTTTGCGCCTTTGTTCTGGACGCAGTATTTTTCTGCCTTCAACGACAATTTTCTGCGCTATTCGCTGATTTTTCTCATTCTTGCGGCCTTGCCTGAACAGCAGGGGGCCTCGTTGGTCTCGTTGTCCGGTGCCGTCTTCATGGTGCCGTTCCTGTTTCTCTCGGCGCTCGGTGGCGAGCTGGCGGACAAGTTTGACAAGGGACGGATGGCCGAGAAGCTCAAGCTGGCCGAGATCGGTGCAGCTGTGATTGCCATTCTGGGCATCTCTCTTGCCTCGATTACGGTGTGCATGGTGGCGCTGTTCCTGTTCGGTGTGGTCTCGGCACTGTTCGGCCCGATCAAATATGGCATCCTGCCCGATCATCTGCCCCGGCGCGAGTTGCCTGCCGCCAATGGTTGGGTGGAGGGAGCCACCTTCGTTGCCATCCTGACGGGGACGGTCGCTGCCGGGCTCGTGGCCAACAAGGGCGTTGATCCGATTGTTTTCGGTCCGATGATGCTGGCGCTCGCCGTTGGCTGTTGGACGATCAGCCGGGCGATCCCCAACACCGGATCAGCCGACCCCAAGCTCACCATCAATCACAACATTTTCGGGTCGACATGGGCTCTGCTCGGTGAGCTGAAGGCGGAAAAGCGTCTTTGGCGGGCCAGCATGATCGTGTCTTGGTTCTGGTTGCTGGGGGCGGTTCTGACGGCTTTGGTGCCGACCTTTGTTACCCAGATCATGGGAGGCAGCGCGCAGATCGTGACCATCTATTCGATGGTCTTTGCCGTCTCGGTTGCCATCGGCTCTGCCATTGCCGCCTGGCTCTGCGCAGGCCGTGTCGTGTTGCTGCCTGCCCCGATCGGGGCGGCCATTGTTGCTTTCTTCTCGCTGCAACTGGCCTGGAACCTTGCCAACATTTCCGAGCCGCTCAAGGCGAGCGGTGTCGCGGACTTCTTCTCCCACGTGGTGGCGATCCGGGTGGGGCTGGATCTGGCAGGGCTCGCGATTGCCGGTGCCCTGATGGTGGTGCCATCTTTCACGGCAGTTCAGACTTGGGCGCGTCGGGATCGTCGGGCGCGTGTCATCGCGGCGGTGAACGTGCTTAACTCCGCCTTCATCTTTGCCTCTGGTGCCACCTTGGCTCTGGTTCAGTCACAAGGGGTAAGCATCGAGCAGATCCTCTTTGCTCTCGGGGTTGCCAACGTGCTGGCCGCCTGGCTGATGATGCGCTATTTGCCGACCAATCCCATGTGGGATCTGGTCAGCATCCTGTTCCGCACCTTCTCGCGGCTTGAGGTCGAGGGCAGGGAAAATCTCGAGAAAGCTGGCAAGGCCCCCATTCTGGCCTTCAATCATGTGAGCTTCCTTGATGGTCCGCTCGCTATGGCCATCGCTGAGGCCGAGCCGGTGTTTGCGATTGATGGCAAGACCGCCAAGACCTGGTGGGTGCATCCCTTCCTGCGCTTTTGCAAATATCTTGTGCTCGAACCATCGCAGCCGGTTGCCGTTCAATCCTTGATCAATGCGATCCAGAGTGGCCGCCCCATTGTCCTGTTTCCCGAAGGACGGGTCACGGACACCGGCGGGTTGATGAAGGTCTATGACGTTGCAGCGATGGCGGCTGACATGACCGGGGCGAAGGTGGTGCCGATCCGCATTGACGGGCTTGAGCGAAGCTTTTCATCGCGCATGGATGCCGGTCAGGTACGGCGCAAGCTGTTTCCCAAGGTCCGGGTCACCATTCTCGAGCCGCAGACCCTTGCCATTCGCGAGGATCTGAAGGGCCGCAAGCGCCGCATGGCTGCAGGGGCCGAGCTGCAGCACATGATGGCGGAGCTGGTCTATCGCACCACCAACGTTGACCGGACGGTGCTGGCCAAGGTGATCAAGGTGGGGCGCAGTCTCGGCATGCGGCGGGTTGCGGTGGAGGATCCGTTCGCCGGACGCCTCAACTATGGCAAGTTGCTGACGGGGGTGCGAGTGCTCGGTGCGCGGTTCTCTGGTGACTTTGCATCGGAGGAACGCGTCGGGGTGATGATGCCCACGGCGAATGGCACGATTGTTATGATCCTTGCCATGATGTCTGCAGGTAAGGTTCCCGCGCTTCTCAATTTCACCAGTGGGATCAGCAGCCTTCTGGCGGCTTGCAAGACCGCTCAGCTCAATGTCGTCCTGACGTCACGCGCCTTTGTTGAGCAGGCCAAGCTTGAGGAGGCCATCGAAGCCCTCGAGAGTGTCGTTCGCATCGTCTATGTCGAGGATATCCGATCAAGCCTCACACTTGCTGACAAGCTTGCGGGTATGTGGCGGCGCAAGAAGCCGGTCGTTGAAAAAGGTGCTGATGATCCGGCGGTGGTGCTTTTCACGTCTGGGTCGGAAGGGGTGCCCAAAGGGGTGGTGCTGACCCATCGCAATCTGCTGGCTAATGCGGCGCAGGCTGGTGCAAGCATCGATCTGACGCTTAATGACCGGGTTTTCAACCTGTTGCCGATGTTCCACTGCTTCGGGCTGACGGCTGCAACGATTTTGCCGCTGGTGCGTGGCATGCCGATCTATTTCTATCCCTCGCCGCTGCATTATCGCGTCATTCCCGAGTTGATCTACGGCTCCAATGCGACCATCCTGTTTGGCACGGACACCTTTTTGAATGGCTATGCCCGGACGGCCCATCCGTTCGATTTCCGCTCGATCCGCTATTGTGTCGCCGGGGCGGAGCCGGTCAAGGCGTCAACGCGCGAGACCTTCGTCAACCGCTTCGGCCTCAGGATCATGGAGGGTTATGGGGTGACCGAATGTGCTCCGGTTATCTCGCTCAACACGCCGATGTTCAGCAAGGTCGGCTCGGTGGGCAAGGTGCTGCCGGGGATCGAAACCCGACTGGAACCAGTGCCCGGTGTTTTGGAAGGCGGGCGGCTTCAGGTGCGTGGGGCCAATGTCATGGCTGGCTATCTGCGTGTCGAGAACCCCGGTGTGCTGGAGCCGCCCGAGGATGGCTGGCATGACACCGGCGATATCGTGACCATCGACGAGGATGGTTATATCACTATCATCGGCAGAGCGAAGCGGTTTGCCGAAATTGCCGGGGAGAAAGTGTCCCTTGCTGCGATCGAGCAACTGGCCGATGAACTCTGGCCCGGCTCCATCACGGCGACCGCGATCCTGCCCGATCCGAAGCGGGGTGAGCGCATCGTCATGATGACCGACAATCCCGATGCCGACCGCACAGAGTTTGCTGCTTTCGTGCGCAAGAAAGGTGCGATGGATTTCATGATCCCGACCGAAATCGTCATTCAGGACGTCCCCGTTCTTGGCACCGGTAAGGTGGATTATGTATCTGTGCAGAAGCTGATGGATCTCAGAGCCGTTAACGGATCTGATTCGAAATAGTACGGGAAAGCGATTACATGCTCATTGGCGAAACTACCTACGTTATCTTGAGTTGTTGAAAATAATTGTGTTTTTTTAATTTTGAATGACCATTTCTACAGGGGATTCCGGGTTTCCTTTACGCTTTGTTCAACCTGACGCAGCAATGTTCAGGGACACACATTTGGAGTGGCCCCGATATGTTGAAGCGATTAATCGACCTGAAATTCTCAATCAAGGTTGGCGGCGGATTTGCCGTAATGATGGTGCTGGTTGCCCTTGTCGGGCTTGTTGGTATCCTGGCAATCGTCAATTCCAAGAAGCAATCCCAGATCAACGAAGCATCCATTGGTGTTCTGGACGTGTTGCAGGACGTTTCGAGCAAGCGCGAATCCTATCTCGCGCACAGCTCTGGCGACAACGCTCAGCTCGTTCTTGCCGGGATTTCTTCGCTCGACAGCAAATTGCAGCAACTGTCTGTTTCGCTCGGAGCGCAGCCCGAAGCGGTTGCGAAACTTGAGCGCGCCCGTCAGTCGGTTGGTGAGCTTCAGTCGGAATTCTCGGCCCTGTCCACCCTGACGGACGAACAGAAGACGCGCTTCCAGCATCTTCTGACCAGCGTTGCCGAACTGGTGACCGGTACTGAGACGATCACCACCCAGCTTGAGAATATGAAGCGGGAAGCTCAGCAGGTTGCGAAGAAGGCAACGAACGACAACGTTCTTGCTGAAGGGGTTGTCCGCGTGATTACCGAAGTCAAGGACGAAGCCATCACGCTGGAGCGCAGTTTGGGCAAGATCGTGAATGTGCGCGACAAGTATGAGTGGAAGGGCATCGCAGTAAAGGCCGAAGTGCTGGAGAAGAAGGCACAGCAAGCCACTGAGGTTGAAATCGAAGGCGTCGATCCAACCCTTATCCAGATGTTGGTCGACCGGGCCGTTCGCCTGCGCGAACTCCTCAATTCCATTGCCGAGAATGTCGACAAGGACACGCAGGAGGCGATTGATGAACGCAACAGCGTCAATCAGGCCGCTGCCGGTCTGGCGTCACTTTCGAACTCCATTCGCCGCACTGTCTACAGCGTTCTGGATGATACGCGCACCGTGGCTCAGAGCGAGACAGACAAGCTCAACGACGTCAATCTGGTGGCTGCGAACTCGGCTCGGGTCTACACCGGAGCGCTCGACACCAAGGCTTCGACCCTCGAATTCATCTCGGGGGACAGTGGTCTGACCACATTTGACATCCAGATGAAGATCGACAGCTTCCGCACTTCCGGCAAGGTGTTGCAGACGAGCGCCTCCTCCTATCCGGATGTCAAGGAAATCGCCGATGGCATCATCGCCGAAGTCGATAAATATGAAACCGAATTCTTCGAAATGGCGGACGGTGCCGAGAAAGCCAAGGCGCAGCGTGCGCAGCTGATCGCTCTGTCCGGCACGGTTCAGACCATCATCAACGAACTGGTGCAGGAACAATCCCATGTTGCCAAGCGGGCGTCTGACACGATGATGTTCTCGATTGCCGGGGCCGTGCTTATTGCCCTGCTGATCGGTGCCCTGTTCGCAGTGGTGATCACGCTTGCTGTTACCCGGCCGATCCGCGGGTTGACAGACGTGATGACAACGCTTGCCAGCGGCAACCTTGATGTCGACATCAACGGCGCCAAACGTCAGGACGAGATTGGCAACATGAGCCGCGCGGTTCAGGTCTTCCGTGACAATGCTCGCGAGAGGGTTCGTCTCGAAGCGACGACCAAGGCGGAAGAAGCCAAGCAGCGCGAACGCCAGAGCCGCATCGAGGCTATGATTGCCTCGTTCGAAGAGCGGATGGAAACCCTGCTGTCCGGTGTCAGCGATACCGCCAACACCATGGAAGGCACGGCAACGTCCCTCACAGACATCGCCAACCGCAGTGCCGATCAGGCGCAGAATACGGCCGTTGCAAGTCAGGGTGCTCTTGAGAGTGTGCAGAATGTGTCCGGTGCGGCAGAAGAACTTGCCTCGTCCATTCACGAGATCGGCGAACAGGTCCAGCGGACCGAAACCATCGTGCGCAATGCCCGCTCTTCGAGCGAAGAGACCAACGCGAAGGTCACCGCACTGGCTGATGCCGCAAACAAGATCGGTCAGGTCGTCAACCTCATTCAGGACATTGCCGAGCAGACCAACCTTCTCGCGCTGAACGCGACCATCGAAGCGGCTCGTGCCGGGGATGCAGGCAAGGGCTTTGCCGTGGTTGCTGCCGAGGTCAAGAATCTTGCTAACCAGACCTCGAAAGCGACCGAGGAAATCGGCAGCCAGATCTCGGCTATTCAGGGATCTACTGACGAGGCTGTGTCGGCGATTGCCGCGATTGTTCAGACCATGGAAGAGGCCGATGCCTACACGGCCGCGATCTCGACTGCGGTCAGCCAGCAGAATATGGCGACGGGCGAGATTTCGGGCAACGTTCAAACGGCGGCTGATGGCACCCTGTCGGTGCAGACCAACATGTCAGCCCTGTCCGAGGCCGTCGAGCTGACCCGGTCGTCTTCGACACAGGTGCTTGACGCATCGGTCAGCCTTGGGCAGAAGACCCAGCAGCTGCAGCAGGAAATCTCGACCTTCCTGAGAGATGTCTCTGCCGCCTGATTGGCTCACGAAATCACGATCAAAGAGGTGAGTTGCCGGTTGGCCGCTCACCTTTTTTCATTTGGCGTCCGGCAGGAGAAATGTCCTGCTTGCTGTGAACTCTGTGTGTTTTCTCTCATACGCTTCAGCTAAGGATCTGATACGATCCTGTAACTGCTCAGGACTTCATCTCGGAAGGAAAAGACCATGTCCAAAGAACGATTTGGCGAAATGCCTGATGGCACACCGATTGAACGCGTCACCATCTCTGGTGGAGGACTGACGGCGTGTGTTCTGACTTATGGGGCGATCATTCAGGATCTGCGGATGGAGGGCCATGACAAGCCTCTGGTGCTCGGTTACGAAACGCTGGAGCCCTACTTCACTGACTCGCCCTATTTTGGTGCGACCGTTGGCCGGGTCGGCAACCGCATTCGCGACGGGCATCTGGAGATTGACGGCAAGACCTATCAGCTCGATATCAATTTTGCCGGCAAGCACACCCTGCACGGCGGCACGGTGGGGATGAGCGAGAAGGTCTGGCGCGTCGAGTGGTTCAAGTCCGACGCGGTGCAGCTGTCGGTGGAACTGCCGGATGGCGACATGGGCTTCCCGGGGACCCTCAGGATCACCCAGACCTACAGTCTCAAGGACGGGGGCGTGCTTGATATCGAACTCGTTGCCCAGACCGACAAGACGACGGTGTGCAACCTTGCGCACCACAGCTATTTCAATCTCGATGGTTCGCCGACCATTCATGACCATGTTCTGCAGGTTGTCGCGGATTCCTACACGGTCGCCGATGAGGAATGCATTCCTTCGGGCGAGGTGGCCTCGCTTGATGGCAATCCGCTTGATTTCCGCCAGCCAAAGCGGATCGGCGATGTGATCGCTGTTACCGGCATTATCGACAACAATATGTGCTGTTTGGAAGGGGCAGGGAGCCTTCGCAGGCTCGCCACGCTTTCGAGCCCCAAGTCAGGGATCTCGCTTGACGTGATGAGCACGGAGCCCGGTGTGCAGATCTATGATGGCATTCACATCGAGACCGATGTTCCCGGACTGGATGGCTTCGTCATGGGCAAGAATGCGGCCTTTTGCATGGAGCCGCAGATCTGGCCTGACGCTGTGCATCACGCCAATTTCCCCCAGCCGATCCTTAAGCCCGGCGAGACCTATCACCAGCATACGCAATATGTCTTCAGCAAGAGCTGAGCCCGGCGATCGGGTGAAGATCTGACGACATGAAAAAGGACCGCTCCTCATTTTGGGGCGGCCCTTGTGTTTTTCTGTGATCCCTGATTGTCTCTTGTGATCAGGCAGCGGCGACCTTTTTCAGGAAGTCATCGATTACGGTGCGCATATCCTCGGCCACCTCGGCCACAGTCTGGGAGGCGCTTTCCACTTCGTGGGAGGACGCGAGGGTCTGCTGGGCCGACTGTGCAACGGCAGAGATGTTGCCGACGATCTCCTGCGTGCGATCTGCTGCTTCGTGGATGTTGTGCGAAATCTCGCTGGTCGAGATATTCTGCTCATGCACGGCGGCACTGATGGCCGTTGTGAATTCGCTGATTTCACCCATCTTTGTGGCGATGGCGCGGATGGCGTCCATGGAATCGGTGCTGGAAGCCTGAATGGCCTGAATGCGCGTTTCGATGTCTTCGGTCGCCTTGCTGGTCTGGTTGGCAAGGTTTTTCACCTCGGCTGCGACAACGGCAAATCCCTTGCCCGCTTCGCCAGCCCGTGCGGCTTCGATGGTCGCATTGAGGGCGAGGAGGTTGGTCTGCTCTGCGATGTCGCGAATGAGCGAGACGACTTCGCCGATATGTTCGGCGGCATTGGCGAGGCCCGCGACTTTCTGGTCGGTGTTCTGGGCTTCTTCGGTGGCTGCGGAGACCAAATCATTTGTGCGCACGACCTGCTGGCCGATCTCGGCGATCGAGGCCGTCATTTCGGTACTGGCGGCTGCCATGGTCTGGACGCTGTCGGCGGAACTGCTCGAGGCGGCGTCGGCTGCGCGTGCCTGCTCCGAGGTTGCCGAGGAGATGTTGTTGAGCGCCACCGCCGAGGCCTGCATGGTTGAGGCGCGTGTCGAGACTGTCTCGAGCGAGTGCTGGATCCTGGAACGGAAATCGGAGAACAGCGCATCAATGGTTTCCTGCCGCTGAAGCTGCTGTTGCATATGCTGCTTGCTTTCCGTCTCGAGTTTTTGTCGATCAAGGGCATTGTCCTTGAAGATGGCGACCGCACGGGACATGGCGCCGATCTCATCCTGCCGATCGAGTCCGTCTGCCTCGACCGTCATGTCATTCTCAGCGAGGCGGAGCATGATCGACGTCAGATGCTGGAGCGGGCGTGTCAGCAGTTTGCCAAGAGCCGCCATCAGAAGCCCGATGGTGAGCAGGAAGAAGGCTGCTTTAGAGGCAAGGCCCATCCAGGATGCGGTTTCCCGTGTGTTATCAAGCTCTGCCTTGGCCTGATCAAGCGCGGCATTGTAATTCTGGGTCTGGGTCTCGACCTCGGCTTTCTGGGCGTCGCTCTTTGCGATCAGGCTTGCCTGCTCGGCTTCGAGGGTTTCGGTCAGTGCTTTGATCTGCTCTTCGGACTTGGCGCGCAGGGCAAGCAGTTCGGCGTTGGGGACCGCCACTTCGAGGATGCCGCGCACGGACTGCGCCGGGTCGTGGCAGCTCTGACAGTCCTCGTCATTTTTCAGGATGAAGTAGGAATAGGACACCGGGATCGTGTTGCCATCGTCATCCTTGAGCTCTGTCTCGAGACTTTCGTGGTTGGAGTCCTTGCTCATCGCCTGCTTGAGGATCTCAAGGCGATTGGCCGGAATGGTGAGGGCTTCCTCGACGTCGCGCTTTTCGAACGCATCGGACTCAACGAAGGTGTTGACGGCGTCGATGGTCTTGTTGTCACGGAAGGCAAGCTCGCCACTTTCGCGCCAGATGTTGATGGTGGCGATCTGGTCGTTTTCGAGCAGGGTGTCGATCTGGTCAAGGGCGGTTTCGGCTTCCCCGGACATCATGGACGCACGGACAAGGGATGCGACCGACATTGAAATGCCATAGCGCTCGCCATCGAGATAGGCTTCCTTGTGTTGTCCGACGGCCTTGAGCTGATGGGACGCCAGAGCATGGCCGAGCTGCTGGCTCTCAGCTTTCGAATCAAGCAACCCGGTGAGCAAGGTCTGGATCTGGCTATCTTTCTCGGTCACAACAGACCGCATCTGCTTGCTCAGCGCTTCGGTGCTTTGGTGGACATTTCGAGAAATGGACTGATTGAGCAAGGTGTCGGCAACAAAGGCAAATGCGACCAGAGTGAAGACGGTTGCGATGATTTTGATGCTGAGAGATCTGAGTTTGCTCATCTGGTCGAGCCCCTTTTAACGCTTCTTTTTGTTCTTGAAGCGCTGTCAAAATGGCGAACTTCAGAACTTCGTGATGTTAAAATGTAATAGACCATTAATTAGATAAAATTGTCTTAAGCATAACTACTGGAAGCTCTTGGGAATGGCAGAAATCTGGGGTTTTTGGACGAATTTGTCTTTTATATTAGAATGCTTCAACTTTGGTTTGATAGTCGATTTGCCGCACGTATTTTAGCGATCATTATTGCCTTTTCCACACAAGTGATCAAAATCATTATGGAATCGAATAGCGTCTCTGTATCGATTTAGAAAATTTTTAGAAAGCTGATAGATTTGATGCGGTCTGAGGCACGTCACTGTTGATAAAAACCATCGTGCAAGGCCCAGACAAGCTATGGCTCTGACGCGCCGCGATTTCTCTGGATGGCTAGCCCAGAGTGCCTGCGGTCAACTGCCCGGATGCCCTTCGGAAAGCTCCGTAATTCTTCCATTTTGGCAGGGACTTTCTTGTTGTTTCATCCTTCATGCCAACTTTCTCGGGTCAGTGCTGCCCATTGTTAAGAAAGTGTCATGCTCGGCTCCTAGGTTGCGGCCATCATCTTGATCGGGAGTTTCAGCGATGAAAAAAACTATCCTTCTGGCGGCAACCCTGCTGCTTTCCTCTTCGGCTGCCTTCGCAGCTGACATCAAACAGTCTGACAATCAGTGGTACAAAGACGCCCAGGCCGCCATCAAGGCTCGCATGGATGTTCAGCCGATCACTGGTAAAGCCAAAAACGTCATCCTGCTCGTTGCTGATGGCAATGGCGTTGGCACCAACTATGCAACCCGTCTTTATGCTGGTCAGAAAGCCGGTGGTTATGGTGAAGACCATATGCTGCCGAAAGATGCCCTGCCGCATGTTGCTCTGGTCAAAACCTACAACACCAACGCCCAGACCCCTGATTCGGCTGGCACAGGTACCGCGTTCCACACCGGCGTAAAAACCAAATCTGGCGTGATCGGCGTTGACGAAACCCTCAATCGTGGTGACTGCTCGCAGGTTGAAACTGCAACTGTTACCAATGCTGTTGAAGCCTTCTCTGCCATGGGCAAACAGATCGGCGTGATCTCTACCGCTCGCCTGACCCATGCAACACCTGCTTCCGCATTCGCTCACACCGCTGATCGTGATCACGAAGCTGACAGCTATCTGCCGGAAGGCTGCACTACCCCTGACATCGCCACTCAGATGATCGACGCCATGAAATCCGGTGCCATCGATATCGCTCTTGGTGGTGGTCGCGGCATGTTCGTGCCGAAAGATTTCAAAGACGACGAAGGCAAGGGCGGCAAACGCAAAGACGGCAAGAACCTGATCGAAGATGCCAAGGCTGCTGGCATTCAGTATGTCTGGGATGAAGATGGCTTCAAGGCTGTCGACTGGAGCAAGCCGGTTCTTGGCCTGTTCGAATCCTCCCACATGAAATATGAAGCTGATCGTAGCGGTGAGCCGTCTCTGGCTGAAATGACCGAAGCTGCAATCAAGGCACTTCAGGGGTCTGAAAACGGCTTCTTCCTGACCATCGAAGGTGGTCGCGTCGACCACGCCAACCATGCTGGCAACGTCGCTCGCACCGTGTCCGACGGTCTGGCTTTCTCTGACGCCGTTGCAAAAGCCATCGAACTGACCGACGCTCAGGACACCCTCATCATCGTCACCGCTGACCATGAACATGCAATTGCGTTCAACGGCTCGTGCGGTCGTGGCTCCGACGTCACCGGCCTTTGCTACAAGGTCGACAATGCTGGCGAGAAGCATAAAGAAGATCTGAACATGGCTGACGACGGCAAGCCTTACACCGTTGTTGGTTTCCTCAACGGCCCGGGCGCTGTGCTGACCAAAGATACCGAATACACCAATGCCCGTCCTGAAGTGACGCAGGAACAGGCTACTGATATCGACTATCTGCAGCAGGCTCTGATCCCGATGTCTTCCGAGACCCATTCCGGCGAAGACGTTGCCGCCTACGCTCGTGGCCCATGGTCTCACCTGATCGACAGCACCATCGAGCAGAACGAGATCTTCCACGTCATGATGTATGCTGCTTCCGCCGAATAAGCGCGGTATCGCATAACGATCAATGCGAAGAGGCGCTTTTGGCGCCTCTTCCGCTGCTTCTGACCGATAGATTCTGGCCAAAGCATCCAGCTGAAGACCTTGGACCGGAAGGCCTTCGAACTGCCATTCTGCTCAAACAACAGAGGGTTGTTTCATGTTCGACCGACGTACCCTTCTCAAGGGGACCGCTCTTGCCGCGGCCTCGGGTGTTTTCGGATTGCCTGCCGCGACGCCTGCGAAGGCAGCCGCGCCCGAGATCAAGCTGCGTGATCTCTACAACAAGGACATGTCTTTTTCTGACTTTGCCAACGCCCATGCGGACAAGATCATATTGGTCAATGGCTTCATGGCTCCGCCCCTGAAGGCGGAATCCAAATTCTTCGTTCTGACCAAGATGCCGATGGCCGTGTGCCCGTTCTGCGAACCGGAGACAGACTGGCCCGATGACATTCTGGCTGTCTATGCGCGCCGGATTGTCGATGTGATCCCGTTCAATCGCAAGATCGTGGTTGAGGGACGTCTCAGACTTGGCGGCTATTCGGATCCGGAGACTGGCTTTTACAGCATGGTCCGGCTCGAAGATGCCAAATATGAACGGGTCTAGCCATGACCTCCCTCTCTCTTCACGTGCGCGATCTTGCCGTCAGCGGTGAGCGCGACCGCCTTCTCCTGTCCGTTGATGCGCTTGATGTTGCTCCGGGCGAAACTTTGGGTATTCGCGGCCCGTCCGGGGCAGGCAAGTCGACGCTGCTATTTGCTCTGGCAGGGCTTGCCAATATCAGCTCCGGACAGGTTCGTTGGGGCGATGAGGCGCTCGAGCAACTCGGCGAGGAAGCGCGTGCGCGGTTTCGGCGGCAATCTCTCGGCCTGATCTTTCAGGATTTCCTGCTGTTCGAAGAGCTTGATGCGCTGGCCAATGCGACCATCGCGACCGGCTATTTCGAAGCCCGGCACCATGCTGACCTGCGTCGAGGCGCATCGGCGATGCTCGACCGCTTGCGCATTCCGCAGGGCGGGGGACGGACGATTGCCAGCTTCTCCGGCGGTGAGCGCCAAAGGGTCGCCATCGCGCGGGCCCTGGCGCACGATCCGGCGGTCATTCTGGCCGACGAGCCGACAGCCAGTCTCGATCGGGCAACGGCCGATCAATTGATTGATGATTTGATCGCTCTGGTGCGAGACCAGAACAAGACGCTGATTGTTGTCAGCCATGATCTCCATCTGCATGAACGGATGGATCGGGTCATCGAGATTGTCGATGGCAAGATGGTCGGTGAGGTGCGCAATGGATGACTTTCTCTATTGGCTGACCGGCTATTGGGACATGCTGTCGCCTGATGCGCAGGATGCGGTTTCGCTTCTCGTCTATCTGCTGCCCACCTTGCTCATTGGCTTTCTCGTCGTGCGTGGCATGCGCCCGATGCCATTGGTGCGGGCGATGCTGTGGCAGTTCCGCTGGTCCAATCTGGTATTCGTGCTGCTGATCGCGGTCTCCGTCGCGCTTGGGGTTGGCCTCATCGCTCAGGAGCGGGGCCTCAGGCGGGGGACGGCAAAGGCTGCGGACAAGTTCGAGCTGATCATCGCCGCGCCGGGCAGTGAAGTGACCAATGTCATGGCCACGGTCTATCTGCAGGCCAGCGATATGCCGCTTCTTGACGGGACGATCTACAATCAGGTCGCCAACAACGAGCAGGTGGATTTTGCCGCTCCCATTGCCTTTGGCGACAGTTTTGAAAGTTCGCCTGTGGTCGGTACGACGGAAGCCTTCCTTGCCCATCTCAGCGGAGACCTGTCTGAGGGGAAAGCCTTTGGCTCCTATTTCGACGCGGTGATCGGGGCGGATGTGCCGCTTTCTATTGGCGACGGCTTCACACCTGCCCATGGGGTTGGCGATGGCGCGGAAGAGGGAGCGCATGAAGGCTCCCATTTTACGGTCGTGGGACGGATGCAAAAGACGGGCAGCCCGTGGGACAAGGCGATCCTTGTGCCGGTCGAGGCCGTCTGGGTGGTGCATGGCTTGGGGACTGGTCACACAGAGGAGGAGGGCGACAAGATCGGCCCGCCTTATGATGCTGCGTTGTTCCCCGGTACGCCGTCCATTCTGGTTCATGCCAAGCAGCTCTGGGCCAATTATGCGCTGAAATCCGAATTCACGACCGACAAGTCCATGGCCCTGTTCCCCGGTGCGGTGCTGTCCGAGTTGCATTCTCTGCTCGGGGATGTGCGCGAAGTGATGTCGGTGATGGCGGTGATCACGCAGATCCTCGTTGCCGCCGGAGTGTTGACGGGGCTTGTGATCCTCACCAAGCTGTTCTCGCGCAGGCTCGCCTTGTTGCGGGCCATCGGTGCCCCGCGTCGGTTCCTGTTCGCGATCGTCTGGAGTTTTGCCGCTAGCCTGATCGGGTTCGGGTCGCTTCTTGGTGTTGCATTGGGGTTCGTCTCGACACAGGTGATCTCGCGGATCGTGAGTGCCCGCACGGACATTTTGGTCGAAGCAACCCTGTCATGGCCCGAGTTTCATCTGGTGGCGATCTTCGTCAGCCTGACCATCCTGATGGCGATGATCCCGGCCTTCCTTGCCTTGCGGCGGCCCGTCATCGCCGACCTGAGAGGCTGACGGCGAACTTACAGCTTCATCCTAGCAAATCGGACGATTGAACGTTTGATGTCTGGATGAAGTCTGGTTTTGAAAAGTAACGATATAACATTTTGTTTTGTGTTCAGGGAGACACACCATGCTGAAAGAAATTGCTTTTGCCGTTGCTCTGGTTGGGGTTGGTGGGTTTTTGCCAGATGGCGCAAATCCGGTTTTGGCAGCTGAGGAGTATCATGAACATGCGCATGAGGAAGCAGGGCACGAAGATCACGATCACCATGTCAGCGAGTTGAAAGGCTTGAGGTCGGTCCATGCCTGGACACGCGCTGCTCACAAGGGTGAAGACGCACTGGTCTTTGTCGAGCTGCAAAACCACTCCGGTGAGGATGCTGCCTTCAAGGGTGGTGAGTTTGATCATGCCGTTTCGGTCGAACTAGTTGGCTTTGTTCTCAAGGATGGCAAGGATACCTATGTGCCTGTTCCCGGCATGCCGTTGAAGGCAGGGCAGGAATTGCATCTGGAGCCCAAAGGACTGGCGCTGCGACTCAATGGGATCGAGGAAGATTTTCACAAGGGCGAAAGCTTCGAAATGCACTTCGTCTTCGAGCGTGGCGAGATGGAAGTTGACGTGCTCATCGAGGCTGAGGACGCCAAACAGCATAGTCACGCTGGGCACATGCACGAGTAGTTTCGCCGTCTCCGGGAGCGATTCAACGGTGGGGATGGCAGAAAAAAGTGCTTTCCCACCCTGTCATTGCGACCTCATTGTCTTATAAAGGGCAAAAGCGACCAGCAAAGACAGGTGAGTGCGATGGCCATTGTGGATCTGAACTCGGACCTCGGCGAAAGCTTCGGGGCCTATACCATCGGTGACGATGCGGCGATGCTGAAGATCATCAGCTCTGCCAACATCGCGTGCGGCTTTCATGGCGGCGATGCGCTTGTGATGCACGAGACCATCCGTCTCGCCGCCGAGAATGGTGTTGGCATCGGAGCGCATCCGGGCTTTCAGGATCTCTGGGGCTTCGGGCGTCGTCCGATTCAGGGTGAGCGGCCCGCTGACATCGAGAAGCAACTGATCTACCAGATCGGGGCTATCGAGGCGATGGCGGCGGCGCTTGGCCAGAAGGTCGGGCATTACAAGGTGCATGGCGCTCTCAACAACATGGCCTGTGTTGATGATGATCTGGCGATGGCCACAGCGAAGGCCGTGGCAGCGGTCAACAGGGATCTGGTCTATCTCGTGATGCCGGGCAGTGCCATGGAGCGGGCGGGCGAGAAGCTCGGCCTCAACATTGCCCGCGAGATCTTTGCAGATCGGGCTTACGAGGAAGACGGCATGCTGGTCTCGCGCAAGAAGGCCGGGGCGATGATCGAGGATGCAGACGAGGCAGCGCGCCGGATGGTGGATTTTGTCCAGAGTGGCGAGATCGAAAGCATCAGTGGCAAGCGCATTCCGGTGACAATCGATTCCATCTGTGTGCATGGCGACAGCCCCCACGCGGTGGCGATGGCAGGCAAGGTTTATGAGGCGCTTGTTGCCGCTGGTGTGACCATCGCACCGATGGCCAAGACCTTGGGTGCCCTGTGATGCCGGTGTCCTACCTGCCCTGCGGTGACTGCGGTTTGACCGTCGAATTCGGTCTCGGGATTGACCGGGCTTTGAGCCAGAAGATCATGGCCCTGAGGGCTGCGGTTGAGGATGCCGGACTTGCGGGCGTTGTGGAGACCGTGCCGACCTATCGCTCGCTGCTTATCCATTATGATCCGCTTGAGACTTCGCAGGCCGATCTGATCACGGCGGTCGATCCTCTCATTGCCAAGCTTGACGAAACGAGCGAGGCGGCGGCGACCCGCTGGGATTTGCCGATCTGTTTTGACGAGGCCTTCTCACCCGATCTCGCCAATGTCGCCGACTTTGCCAAAATGGCGCGCGAAGAGGTGATGGATGTTCTGACGAGTGTCGAGCATTTCATCTATATGCTCGGCTTTGCGCCGGGGTTGCCCTATATGGGCGATCTTCCCGAAGCGCTGGCCATTCCGCGCAAGAAGACCCCGATCAAGCATGTGCCCAAGGGCTCTGTCCTTGTGGCGACAGGCCTCACCCTCATCTATCCGGCGGTCAACCCGACAGGCTGGCACATCGTCGGCCGCTGTCCGGTGCCGATCTTTGACCCGCAGCGCGAGAATCCCGTGCTGCTGACGGCGGGGGACAGGGTCTGCTTTCAAAAGGTAGAGCGGGCCGAGTATGACGAGATCGAAGCCAGCGTTGCCGCAGGGCGCTATGAGATCACGGGGAGGGCTGTGTGATGGCTGCCTGTCTTGAGGTTATCTCTCCCGGTCTCATGACCACCGTTCAGGATCTGGGGCGCATAGGGCATCAGGCGCAGGGGGTTCCCGTCTCCGGGGCGCTCGACATGGGCCATTTGCGCCTTGCCAATGCCCTTGTCGGCAATGACGAGGGGCAGGGGGCGCTTGAGATCCGTATTCTGGGGCCGAGTTTCCGGGTTGCTGCGAAAAGCGTCCGCTTGGCGCTCGCGGGTACCGAGGCGGTGATCGAGGTCACATCCGGCACAAAACGCGATGTCCCGTCGGGCTGTTCGGTGACCCTCTTTGAGGGCGAAGAATTCCGCATCGGTGCGGTCAAGGATAGCGCGGTCACATATCTCGCGGTCGGAGGAGGGTTTGACCTTCCTGCCATCTATGGCAGCCAGTCCACCTATCTTTCAGGTGCCATCGGTGGGGTTGATGGCCGAGCCCTGCAAGCCAAGGACAAGCTGCCGCTCTGCCATTCTGAGGCCGATGAGCAAGGTGACCGCATCTGCACGGTGCCGCTCGACTATCCGTCAGGGCCGGTGCGCGTGGTACTCGGGCCGCAGGATGACTATTTTTCCGACGAGGCGATCAGGTCCTTTGTTTCTCAGGACTATGCCATTTCGGCGGATGCCAACCGCATGGGCCTTCGGCTCGATGGTGAGGTGATCGGGCATAAGAAGGGGGCGGACATCAGCTCTGATGGTATCGTCACCGGAGCCATTCAGGTGCCCGGTAATGGTCTGCCGATCATCCTCCTCGCCGATCATCAGACCACCGGCGGCTATCCCAAGATCGCCTGTGTGGCCAGCGCCGATATCCCGCGACTTGGCCGGATGAAGCCGGGCGGCAAGCTCCGCTTTGCCATCGTCTCGGTCGTCGAGGCCGAGGAGGCGCGGCGGGCGTTCGAGGAGATGGTTCGCGCGTCGATTGCCTCGATTGTGGCGGTGACTGACGAGGCGATGATGCTTGAGAGACGGCTTGTCGCTTTGAACCTGATCAGCGGCGTCGTGGTCGAGTGATCCCTGCTCCCGGATTGTCGCATTTTGGGAGCCGTCTGAAGGCTTCCACAGTGTGCGCAATGGACTAGAGATTTTGCCGATCAATGCTGTTACAGATAGCCCACTTATCCAGCCGATGGAGACATTTCCTTGACCCAATCAGACATTGTCATTCGCAGGCCTGATGATTGGCATCTGCACTTGCGCGATGGTGAGATGCTGAAAGCGGTGCTGCCGCACACCAGCGCGGATTTTGCCCGCGCGATCATCATGCCCAATCTGGTTCCGCCTGTTGTTACGACCGGCGACGCTCGTGCTTACCTGGAGCGTATTCTTGCCGCTCTCCCAGAAGGCCATGTGTTCGAGCCTCTGATGACCCTCTATCTGACCGAGAGCACGGATCCCGCAGACGTGGAAGCAGGCGTCCGGGATGGGCTCATCAAGGCGCTGAAACTCTATCCGGCGGGCGCGACGACCAATTCGGACAGTGGCGTTCGCAGCATCGAGGCGATCTATCCGGTGCTGGAGACAATGAGCGAGATCGACGTGCCACTTTGCGTGCATGGGGAAGTGACCGATCCGGCGGTCGATATCTATGATCGTGAGGCGGTGTTCATCGAGCGGGTGCTTGATCCCATTCGCCAGCGCTTTCCGGCCCTGCGGATCGTGATGGAGCATATCACCACCGAGGACGGGGTTGCCTATGTGAAGGGCGCCGGGGACAAGACTGGGGCGACCATCACCACCCATCACCTGATCATCAACCGCAACGCCTATCTGGTTGGCGGCATAAAGCCGCATTATTATTGCCTGCCCGTTGCCAAACGCGAGAAGCATCGTCTTGCCCTGAGGGCCGCCGCGACGTCGGGAAACCCGAAATTCTTTCTCGGCACCGATTCCGCACCGCATCCCACCAAGGCCAAGGAATCGGCCTGTGGCTGTGCCGGCATCTATACCTCGATCAACACCATCAGCTGCCTTGCTCAGGTGTTCGAGGACGAGGGTGCGCTTGAGCATCTGGAGGCCTTTGCCTCGCTCAATGGTCCGGCCTTTTACAAGCTGCCAGCCAATGATGAGAAAATTCGCCTGTTCAAGAGTGACAAGCCGCGCGACATGGTCCAGAAATTCGCTGCTGGCGAAGACGATGTGACCGTCTTCGATCCGGGCTTCCCGCTTCTCTGGCACCATGAACCCGTCGCCTGACGACCGTCCGACTTCCAAGAGGATAACTCCATGATCCCTTCTTCCTTTCCTGATCGTGCCCTGATGGCCGAGTTGACCGCCAAGATGCTTGTCGAGATCGAGGCGGTCCATTTCCGCACCGATGAGCCGTTCAAGCTGACATCCGGTCTCGCTAGCCCGGTTTATATCGACTGCCGCAAGCTGATTTCCTATCCGCGGATCCGTAACAGCCTGATGGACTTCTGCGCCTGCACCATTCAGCGCGATATCGGCTTCGAGGCGATTGATACGGTTGTTGGTGGTGAAACCGCAGGTATTCCTTTCTCCGCATGGATCGCTGACAAGCTGGCCCTGCCGATGAACTATGTGCGCAAGAAGCCAAAAGGCTTTGGCCGTGATGCGCAGATTGAGGGCGCTCCCATTGATGGCAAGCGCGCGCTGCTGGTTGAGGATCTGACGACCGATGGCGGCAGCAAGATCCGCTTCGTCGAGGCGATGCGCAAGGCCGGTGCCGAAGTGAACCACACTATCGTGCTGTTCTATTATGACATCTTCCCCGAGGCTCTCGACAATCTCAAGAAGATCGATCTCAGCCTGCATTATCTCGCCACCTGGCGCGATGTGCTCGAGGTTTCCAAGGCCAACAATTATTTCGACGTCAAGACGCTGGAAGGGGTCGAAGCCTTCCTCAATGATCCGCTGGTCTGGTCCGGTGAACATGGCGGCGTGACTGAAATCACGGCTGTTCCCGAATAGGCCGTGAGGCTGCGACATTCGCGCTTTGGATTACAGGAAAGGTGGAGAGCAACCCTCTTCACCTTTTTGTTTGCATGCCCCATCGTTGAGATATCTCCTTTTGAAGGCGTTCTTCCGGTATTTGGTCATCTCTTTCCACAACCGGATTAAATAAATGCACTTTGTGCACTTTTTCCTTGAGAGACTCGCTTGTTCGTGAAACGATGACGTCATGACATAATGAAAGCGTGACTATGTCCAAATCCAGAGAGCGCGACGAGGTCGACGACAAGAAAAAGAACACGTCCCTGCGTCTGAGCGGCAAAACGCTCAAGGCGCTGAAAATCCGCGCAATCGAAGAAGATACCAGCGTTCAGCAGATCGTTGAAAAGCTGGTTGAGGACTATCTCCAGACGCCCCGGAAGACCCACAAATGAAACAGGCAGATCAGTTTACCCTCTATATGCCGACTTATTCGGCTGACAGCCTGACGGATGAGGATTTCGGCGAACTCAGGCTCGTTTTTACGCCAAATGACAGCGTGAGAAAGGCGACCCTGCTCGACACGTTCGATCATGCCCTGCGTCTCTCGGGTCGGCTTTTGCTGTCGACGGGGCGTGGGCTCGAAGTGATCGGCCGCGACGGAGCTGTACTGCAGCAGCCAACGCGCCAGACCACGGGCTTTGTTGCCGCGCTTGATGACGGTGCGGTGAAAGAGGCGCTCGGCGATGTCTCGCCCTTGCGTGCCCTGATGCCGATGGGGGACATTACTCTGGGGCTAGTGATGGCGGCGCTCGTTGATGATGAAGCCAAGACACACATTCGGGTGCATGTCATCGAAGTGTCGACAGAGACTGGCTTCACCGGTCTTTTGGTGTCCTTGCGTTGTCTTCGAGGTTATGAGGAGTCTCTGGATGCGGCGCTTGAGCGCTTCGCTGCGCTCGGGGGCAAGCCACTGAAGACGATCGATCTTTATGCCAAGCTTTTCCCGAAGCGTTCGAGTTATGACCCCAAGCCATCAATCAGCATCGGCAATGATGAGGCCGCCTTCGATGTGGCGAGCGATATCATCGCTTCCTATCTGCCGGTGGCTCGGGCCAATGAAGAGGGCATTGTTGCGGACATCGACACCGAGTTTCTGCATGACTATCGCATTGCCCTGCGCAAGATCCGCTCGGTTCTCAGCCTGTTCAAGGGTGTCTATGATGTCGAGACCACCTCGGAGCTGAAGGCGCGTTTTTCGGCCCTGATGGCACCAACCGGGCGACAGAGAGATCTCGATGTCTATCTGCTTGAGAAGCAGAAGTTCTATGATCTGCTTCCAGACAGTCTGCATGGCGGGCTCGACAAGATGTTTGCCCTGTTTGCCGAGGAGCGCAAGGAGGTGCAGGAGGCGCTCGCCGCGCATCTGTCGAGCGAGGACTATCGGCAGGAGATCAAGGCTCTGGGCAAGTTGGTGCGCAAGTCCAAGAAGCTCGGGTGCGGCCCGAATGCCGACCGTCACGCCCATGATTATGCCTGCAAGCTGATCTGGAAGCGCTATCGCAAGATCTGCAAGATCGCCAAGCAGATCGGGCCGGATACCGATGATCATGAAGTTCACGAGTTGCGCATTCACTGCAAGAAGCTGCGCTACCTCATGGAATTCTTCGCGCCCCTCTATCCCAAGATTGCGATCAAGAGCCTCATCCGGCCGTTGAAGCGGCTGCAGGACAATCTTGGCTACTTCAATGACTATTCGGTCCAGAAAGACTCGCTGGCTGCCTTTGTCGAGGGGCTCGATGTGGAGCAGCAGCAGGAACAGTTGGAAATAGCCCAGACCGTCGGCGCGCTGATCGCCATTCTGCATCGGCGCCAGCTCGAGGAAAGGGCCAAGGTGGTCGATAGCTTTGACCGGTTCAACAGCCGGGAGACCAAACAGACTTTTCGTGAGCTGTTCAAAGCCAGGGAGAGCAAAAAATGAAGATCATTGCGTGCTATTCCAACAAGGGTGGCGTGGGCAAGACGGCGGTTTCGGTCAACCTGTCCTATGCGATGGCTGAGGCAGGCAAGCGGGTGCTGCTGTGTGATCTCGACCCGCAAGGTGCTTCGAGCTTCTATTTCCGTGTGAAGCCCTCCAGAAAGCTCACGGACGAGAAATTCTTCAAGGATGTGGAGCAGTTCACCAAGGCGATCAGGGGGAGCGATTATGACAATCTCGATATCCTGCCAGCTAACATGACTTTTCGGAATTTCGATGTCTTCCTGTCACGGATGCGCAACAGCCGGTCACGCCTGAAAAAGGCCCTGAAGAGCGTCAGAAGCGACTATGACGTGATTGTTCTCGATTGTCCGCCCAATATCTCTGCGCTGTCGGAGAGCGTGTTCAAGTCCGCCGACTATGTGATCGCCCCGGTCATTCCCACCACCCTGTCTCAGCGCACGTTCGAGCAGCTGATCGATTTCTTCAAGGAGAAGGATATCTCGCGCAAGAAGCTGCTGGCCTTCTTCTCGATGGTGCAGTCGGTCAAGACCCTGCATCTGGGACTGATCGACGAGATGTCGTCGAAGCATGGCAAGCACTTCCTTGAGGCGCGGATTCCCTTTGCCTCCGACATCGAGAAGATGGGTGTGCATCGCGAACCTGTGCTGGCCACGGCTCCGTCGAGCGCTGCGTCCAAAGCCTATCGGGCCCTCTACAGGGAAGTCAGTGAGAGGGTGTCGCTTTGACCGAACGGAAAGAAGAGCCGGTGTCGACGGAAATCGAGCGGAAATATCTGGTGCGTCAGCTTCCGGCGCTTGATGACCTCAAGGCAACCGAGGTGAAGCAAGGCTATCTGACGGCGGCTGATGACAGTGTCGAAATTCGTTTGCGCCAGAAGGGGGACGGGCAGTTCATGACGCTGAAGTCCGATGGTGGTCTTGAGCGGACCGAAATCGAGACGCCGATCCCGAGAGACCAGTTCGACAGCTTCTGGCCTGCCACGGGTGGATCGCGGGTGGAAAAAGTGCGCTATCTTGGCTCGCTGCCGTCCGGCCTACAGTTCGAGCTAGATGTCTTCTCGGGTGATCTTGCCGGGTTGACGCTGGTCGAGGTGGAATTCTCCTCGCGCGAAGAGGCGGACGCCTTCACGGCGCCAGACTGGTTCGGTGAGGATGTCACCGAGGACAAACGCTACAAGAACAAGTCGCTGGCGGCGAACGGCGTGCCGCAGACATAGACCTCACATGCGAAAGACGATCGGCACCGTCATGGTGATGGCACCGCGCCCTGTCCCGCTCGGCAGAGGCGGGAAGGGGGAGGCGCGTTTGACCGTCGCCAGCGCGGCCCGATCAAGCCGGGTACGCCCCGATGATTTGACGAGGCTGATTGCGGTTGCCCTGCCATTGGCAGCGATGCTGAAGCGAACGGTTGCCGTTCCGGTCTCGCGGCGCTGCTGGGCGGCTCTGGGGTAGACGAGGCTGCGCCTCAGGCGTGCCCGGACCTTGCCCTTATAATTGCTGGTCAGAGCGTCGCCATTTGCGGCCTTGGTCTTGCCGCCGGTTCCGCCGGTGGCGGCCTTCTTGCCGTTGGCATTGGTTGTCGCTCCGCCTTTTCGGGCGGCTTTTGCGGCACGGCTCGCGGATTGTGCCTGAACTTGGGCCTTTGCCTGAGCTTTGGCTTGGGCCTTTCTCGCAGCTTCCCTTTCCCGTGCTTTCTGTCGTTCGATCTCCTGTTGCTGCTCCATGGACTTGACCAGCTCAGGCGGTCTTGATCGCGGCATGGACGCAAGCGCACCGTCGACCGCCTCGATGGTTTGAGGTGGCGCGATTTCGGTTGCCGTGGTCGGCGTCACCTCTTCGGGGCTGGCAACACGTGCCTCTCTGATCGTGGCCGGAGGGACTGCCCTGGCGCTGTTCGATGCGGTTTTTGCCTCGCGCGGCTTGACGATATCCGTATCTTGGATCTCGGGAGTTGCTGTTAGCTCTTCGGGCAGAGCTTCCGCTTCGGCCTGCCTTGGCTCGACTGGCCGTGGGGCGACATCCTGTTGGTTGAAGGCCTTGATCGGAATGGCGCGGCGTGGCTCGGTCGCGGAAACGGTCCGGCTAACTTCCTGTCTTTCGGGCAGGGTTTCCGGCTCCACCGCCTTGCTGGCGGTCGAGTCAAACAGGGTTCCCATTTCCAGCGCGGTTTCGCCCTGTCCCGCTTCTTCCATCACCTCATTTGTTGGAGCAAGGAAGACCGCCGCGACTGTGATGTGGGCGAGAAGGGAAAGGCAGGCAAAGATCATAAGGCCGATCTTGCGCATGGGTTCCTCCGTTTGGGCCGGATGTCTGATGGCCAGGTTCAGGCGGATTGAAGAGTGCCGACGGCAGGGGCTCCCGGTGCGGTGGTTTCGATCGGGTCCCTGCGGTCCGTGATCTGTCCGGTGAGGATGCTCGTTGCCAGTTCCTCGATGGTTTCGCGTTCCCGCTCGAGACGGGTGGTAAACCAGTCTGCAAAGAGACTGGCGGGAATGGCAACAGCCAGTCCGACCGCTGTCGTCAGCAGCGCAACCCAGATGCCGCCCGCCAGAACCGAAGGGTCGACCGAGGAGCCTGCCTGTTGCAGTCGCTGGAAGGCCTCGATCATGCCAATGACCGTGCCGAACAGGCCCAGAAGCGGGGAGACCTGACCGACGGTTTCCAAGAGGCGTAGCATGGACCGAGCACTGGCAAGCGTCTTGAGGGCGATCCGTTCGATGTCCTCGCGGATGAGAGCGGGTTTGTCGGCATGAAAGAGCTGGCCGCGCATGGCATGAGACAGAACCACGCTGACAGGCGCCTTGCCCTTTTCCAGAAGGGCAATGGCGGCGGGTCTGTCTCCGGTCTGCCAGAGCTGAAGGGCCTTGTGCGCCCGCTTGTGCCGACCGATCCCGAGCCACGAGAATTGCCAGAGCTTGTAGAGTATGACAGCGAGCGAGATAACCGACAGAATGGCAAGCAACAGGACGACCGGGCCGCCCATGTCCATGAAGGAGCGGATCTGGTCAAACAGAGATCCGGTCAAACCCGGGGAGGAGGGGAGTGTTTCTTCAGGCATCACTGTTTCTCCTGTCGATCAGAGGCCAAGCTTGATGGCAATGCGCGAGGACGGGGTGAGAATGGCAAGGCAGCCGTTGGCATCAAGACCCTCGGCGGTGCATTCGGCGACATCGTTGATCAGCACCTCGCCAAGGTTGTTGCAATTCACGTCCGGTAGGTCGAACTGGCGGACGCGGCGCTTTCCTGTTGGCAGGTTGCCAGAACGCAGCATGAGAAAATCCTGAGCCAGTCCCTGCTTGTCGAGGAGGACGACTTCGAGGCCCAGTGTCTCGAGCTGCACGTCGAGCCCGTTGTGGACCATGAAACTGAGTCGACACACGCTGTCATGATTGACCGCATTGTTGAGCTCGAGGCCCAGTGTGCCTTCGGCCGCTGCCTCTGTGACGGCCACTGAAAGCAGCGAAGCGAGACAGAGCGCTGTGACGTGATGCTTCATTGTGATCATTTTCTCCCTACCGTTTCTGTGCAAGACTGACAGAGGTTCAAAAACATGAATATTTTATTCAAGAATTATTTGACAAGCCCTGCAAAGGCTGAACAATTCGGCCCTGATGAAACGGCGCATGAAACGCGCGCGTAGCAAGACACCCGGCAGACCAGCCAGCCGCCACTCTGTCAAACAAAATGGAGACAAGACTATGTATGTCGCGATGAACCGATTTCTGGTTAAGAAAGGTTTTGAGGAGGCTTTTGAAAGCATCTGGGCGAACCGCGAGAGCAAACTGACGGATATGGATGGATTTCTGCATTTTGATCTCCTCAAGGGCGATGAAACCGAGGACGGCTATGTCCTCTATGCGTCACATGCTATCTGGCGCGATGAGGATAGTTTCACGGGTTGGACCAAGTCCGCACAGTTCCGTGAATCCCATGCTCGCGTTAAACCGACCGTCGAATACAAGGGACGGCCGAACCTCGAACTCTTCACCGCAGTTGAAGGCCTGAGCATCAAGAACTGGGATGCCTGACCGTCCCGATGAGCGACGATACGATGGAAGGGCTGGGCGACCTTGCGGGGCGCCCAGCCTTTTTTGTTAGCCACCAAAAATCTTGGAGACAGTGAACTTGAAGGTCCGGCCTTGTGCGGTGTCGTTTGACAGATGGGCGCGATAGTCCCGGTCGAAGATATTCTCGACGGAAATGCGGGCCTCGATATCGGCAAAGCGCCCTTCGTCCGGTGTCCAGCTTGCGGACAGACCATGAACCCCGTAACCGCCGGTACGCATGGTGGCAGTCGAGACCTTTTCCTGATCGGCGGCGTAGACCGAATCCCAGGCAACCTTCACGTCATACTGAGGCAGCAGAAAACCGAATGAGGTTGAAAGCGTATCCGCTGCAATCGAATCCAGATGCGTTCCGTCGGTCTGGTTCTTGCCACGGGTTGCCGAATAGGCGGCGCGGGCAAAGAGATTCTCGGCCATGTAGCTGGCTTCGAGTTCGATGCCGTGAATGCGGGCCTTGTCGACATTGTGATAATAGGTCGGACCGTCGGAATCGCTCTCGATCAGGTCACGCACGTTGTTCTGGAACGCCGTGATCTTGGTGGTGAAGCGATCCCTGCCAAAGACATTGTCGAACTTGAGGGCGATGCCGCCTTCGAAGTTGGTCGAGCGTTCCGGATCCAGATCGGGGCTTGCAGACCGGGCCGGAAGGTAAGTTGGACCGCGATAACCGGCAGCCGAGGAGGAGTAGAACTCGTCAAGGGTCGGGGCTCGCTCGGTGTAGGCAACAGACCCGAACAGAGACAAGAAGTCGGTGACTTCGACCAGAGCGGCAAGCTTGGGCGAGAAGGCCCCGATGTCCTTGTCGGCTTGTGTCGCATCCTCGGGATCGTTCATGTATCGGTCGTAACGTACACCCGGAATCAGCGTGAAGCGATCATTGATGATGATTTCGGACTGGGCGTAGCCGCTCACCTTGGCTTGCGTTCCCTCTGGGTGGGTGAGTGAGGTCGACGTCGTGCCAGCGTAGGTGTAGGACGACGTGCGTTCCTGGAAGCTGTATTCGGTGCCAAGGGTCAGATAGTGCTGGATGCGTTCGCCGAAGGAAAGATCGGAGGTGTTTTCCAGCTTGGCGACATAGGACGTATAGCCATATTCCGACTCATCGCCGAACGTGGAGGCATAAATGCTCTGCATGTCGTCCTGTTCGTTCTGCGTATCGGAGTAACCCAGATTGACCTTGACGTCGAAATATTTGTTGCCGAGGACCGGATTGACATATTCGAGCGCGACGTTGCGGTCGGTGACCTTGCGATCTGTCAGACCGAAGTCGACGCCGCCGGTCTGACTGTATGCGGTGTCATTGAGATCGGAGTAATATTGCATGGCGCTCAGGCGAACATATTGTTCCATGTCCTCGCCGAAGTGGAATTTCGCGTTCACCATGCCCGAAAGGCTCTGATAGTCCGAATTGTCTATCGTGTCGCCATTGCCGTCCTTGTAGCTGTCTGCCTTGCGGAACGATCCTGCGGCGAGCACTTCGAAGGCTTCGTTGACGCGCGTTGCGAAAATGCCCGATGTGCTGACGCCCTTGCCGTTCGTGGATGCGGTGATCTTGGGCTTGAAGGCCCAGGTCTGCTCATCCTTGAGGAAGTCCGAGGCGTCCTTGGTGGTCATGGAAATCACGCCACCCAAAGCGCCCGAGCCGTAAAGCGTGGAGGAAGCAGGGCCGCGCAGAACCTCGACACGCTTGAGCAGTTCGGGATCCATGAAGAGAGACCCCATGCGATACTGCTCGAAGAATTTGGTGACGCCGTCGACCTGCATGATGATCTTGGATTCGTCGGCGGCAGCTGCGGCACCGATGCCGCGGATGTTGAAGCTCTGACCCAAGGGGTGTTCGGAGCCGACCGTGGAGACGCCAGGGATGAACTGGAACAGATCGCCCACCGTTTCGGGCTGTGCCTCGTCGATGTCTTCCTGAGTCAGGACGGATACCGCCTGTGGTGTGTCGATAGCGACTTTTTCTTCGCCAGCGCTGACCACGATGCGATCGAGAAAGTTATCCGAGGTGAGCTCTTCCTCTACCTCTTGCGCCATGACGTGGGTCACGGGAGACAGAATTGTGGACGCAGCCAGCGCGACCAACAGCAACTTGTTCATTGTACGCCTCATTGATTTTGTTAGACTTTTTTGGCTGGCTGCTCATTGGTCAGTCTGAGGCTGGCTGGCTTGAACTTCTTCACACCCCGTTCCCTGTACGCGGTTTTTCGTAAAGAAGCCTCTTGCGCTTGGTATAAAACATGAGTAAATGAGTCAACTAATAATTTCTGAGTTCTTAACTCATGTTATTGCGGGGCGTGCCGCGGACCAGACAGCAGCCCCGGTCAAATGGACCAACCGTTTCTTGTTGAAACACAACGATTGGAACATCATGACGATGCATAGGAAAAACGGTCCGCAAGAGGCCGAACCAAACGGTCCTGGCGCTGATATTGCCACGATAGACTCCTCTGATTTGTTTGCCGGCGAGCGGGAGATCCAGATCTCTCACCGTGGTGAGCTTTATCGTCTTCGCATCACCGCGCAGCAGAAACTGATCCTCACCAAATAGACACACGATGCAGTATCCCCGACCGGGTTGATGCTGATCCTTGATATGGAGTTTTGAACCATGACATATCCGGTTCTCCCCCATCCCGACGCTGAGGCCCTTGCGCCCATGATTGCTCAGGGCAAAAAGGACAATCCCAAGCTCAGAGCCCGCGATCTGGCTCATGCGCTTGGCCTGTCCGAGGGGCTGATGCTGTCCGCTCGATGCGGCTCAGATGTCGTGCGGCTGCAGCCCGCCAGCAAGGCCATGCTGAAGGCCTTTATTGATCTGGGCGAAGTGATGGTGCTGACGCGCAACGAGTCCTGTGTGCATGAAAAAGTGGGGCAGTGGGGACGCATCGGCGGAGGCGAACATGTTGCGCTCGTCCTCAATGGTGCTGTTGATCTGAGGATCTTCCTCAAGCACTGGGTGCATGTGTTTGCAATCGTCGAGCAGACCGATAAGGGGGCCAAGCGCTCGATCCATATCTTCAATGCGGAAGGGGATGCGGTTCACAAGATTTTCCTGCGTGAGACATCCGATGTGGCTGCCTTTGAAGGCCTGATGGATCGTTTCCGCCATGAGAATCAGACGCCATTCTTCCTGCCAGAGCAGCCCGAGGCGGTGGAACCTGAGCGGGAACTTGACGATGCTGAGGTCGATGTCGAGAGCCTGCGTGCAGACTGGCTTGGAATGAAGGATGTGCACGAGTTTTTCGGCATGCTGAAAAAGCACAAGATCGACCGGTTGCAGGCGCACAGGCTGATCGGAAGCGATCTGGCAAAACCGCTGGATGTCGGTGCGGCCACGGCGGCGCTCAATGCTGCGGCTGAAATGGGGCTGCCGATCATGGTGTTCGTGCGCAGCCCCGGCTGTGTGCAGATCCATTCGGGCAAAATCGAAACGCTCAAGACCGTTGGCCCGTGGTTCAATGTTCTTGACCCCGGTTTCAATCTTCACCTCAGGGAAGATCACATCAAGAAGGTCTGGCTGGTTCGCAAGCCCAATGCCATCAGTCATGTCACCTCGATTGAGGTCTATGACGACAAGGACAATCTGATCGTCCAGTTCTATGGCGTGCGGGACGAGAAGGAAGATGAGAATCCGCAGTGGCGGGCTCTGGCTGAAACTCTGCCGACGCTTGGTGGACTGACGGAGGTGGTTGCGTCATGAGACGATATTTTACCAACTCGATGATTGCCGCAGCTGCTCTTGTTTGGGGCTGTACGGTCTCTCACGCTCAGGATGCGGAGCGGATTGTTTCCCTTGGCGGGTCCGTCACGGAAATTCTCTATGAGCTCGGTGCGGACGACAGGATCGCTGCGCTGGATGTAACCAGCGTCTATCCGCCTCAGGCCCTCAGAGACAAGCCCAACGTGGGCTATATCCGGGCCCTCAATGCGGAAGGTGTTCTGGCGGCTGATCCGGATCTGATCATTGCCGAGCATGATGCCGGGCCGCCTGAAGTGGTCGATATTCTCGAAACCGCCTCGGTGCCGTTTGTCCGGATCGATGCTGCCTACAGTGCCGATGGTATCTTGAAAAAGATCCGCACGGTCGGTGCCGCGATCGGGCAGGGCGAGGCTGCCGAAGTGCTGGCCGGGCGTGTTGCGAGCGAGTTTGCGAAGACCGAACAGGCGGTGGCTGCGGCCTCTGGTGGCAAGAAGCCAAAGGTGTTGTTCATTCTCAGCCTGCAGGACGGACGCCTGATGGTGGCCGGTGAGAACAATCAGGCCGCTTCCGTCATCGAGATGGCTGGTGGCGAGAATCTCATGCACTCCTTCGAAGGCTACAAGAGTGTCGACGATGAAGCGCTTCTGGCCAGTCCGCCGGATGTGATCGTGATGATGATGAGGGCCAACCATGGTGCCGATAACTCAGTGCTGTCGGCTCATCCGGCCCTCAAGGATTCTCCGGCGATCAGGGATCAGCGGATTGTCCGCATGGGGGGCATGTATCTGTTGGGATTCGGCCCTCGAACTGCCTATGCCGTGGCTGATCTGGCGCGGGCGCTCTACCCGGATGCGGCAGAGCTCAAGGCCTTGCCCAAGCTGGATGCCAAGCCATGAGCCTTGTGGGGACACGAGTGGGGAGCGGCGCAGGTCTCCTGCGCCGCACGCCGCGTCTCGGTGGGGATCGTGGACCCCTCGCCAGAGCAGCCATCATCTGCTTGATGATCGTGCTTGTTCTGGTTGCCCTGACGTCCCTGACCGTGGGGGCCTCCGATCTTGGCGTCGGGCTCGTGATCGATCAGATCCGCTCGGCGATCTTCGGCCAATCCGAGGACGCAAGCCGCTATTCCGTCATCCTGTGGGACATTCGCCTGCCGCGCATGGTGTTGGCAATCCTCGTCGGCGCGGCACTGGCCTCAGCTGGTGCGGTGATGCAAGGGTTGTTTCGCAACCCGCTTGCTGATCCGGGAATCGTCGGCATTTCGGCAGGCTCGGTGCTGTTTGCCATCATTGCAATCGTGTTGGGCGGAACGCTTCTCGCGCCGGTTCAGGATGTGCTCGGGATTTACATGCTGCCGCTGTTTGCCTTTGTTGGCGGGGCGGGCAACACCTTTCTGCTTTATCTGATTTCAACCCGGCACGGTCAGACTTCGGTGGCGACCATGCTGTTGTCCGGGATCGCGATCAATGCCCTGATGCTCTCCATTTCCGGCTACTTGACTTTCATTTCCGATGATCAGCAGCTAAGGGATCTGACCTTCTGGAGCATGGGGTCTCTGGGGGGAGCCAACTGGGTGAAGATTCAGGCGATCCTGCCGTTTCTGCTCCTTTCTTTCGGCCTGATGCCATTCCTGTCGTCCGGGCTTGACGGGCTTGTATTGGGCGATCATCAGGCACGGCACATGGGCATTCGCGTTCAGGCCCTGAAACGTGTCGCTGTCTTCATTATCGCACTCTCGGTCGGGGCGTCCGTGGCGGTCACTGGTGGCATCGGCTTTGTTGGTCTGATTGTGCCCCATCTGCTACGGCTGCTTATCGGGCCGGATCATCGCTATCTGTTACCAGCGTCGGCCTTGCTCGGAGCAATTCTTCTGTTGCTTGCGGATATGGTGGCGCGCACTGCGGTTGCTCCCGCGGCGCTGCCTATCGGGATTGTCACCTCGGCCATCGGAGGGCCCTTCTTCCTCTGGCTGGTGGTTCGTTCGCGGGGGATCCTGTCATGATGGCGCAGAGCTTTGAAGTTCAGGGCGCTTCGGTCTCCATCGGAGACAAGTGTCTGCTGCACCCCCTTGATCTTGTCATCTGCCCCGGTGAGCTGGTGGTGATCGTCGGGCCGAATGGTGCGGGAAAATCGACCCTGCTCAAGTTGCTGGCCGGAGATCACAAGCCATCAAGCGGCGCCGTTGTCTATGACGGGCGTCCATTGTCTGAATGGTCGGAGCCAAAGCTGGCCATGCGCCGGGCGGTGATGGCGCAGTCGGGCTATCTCTCCTTTCCCTTCACGGTGCTTGAGGTCGTCCGCCTTGGTGCGCGCCTCGCCTCCGTTGACAGGCAGGCGGCCAACGAACGGGCAACCGAGGCCCTGCGGCGGGTGGATCTCGCCGGATATGAGGGGCGCTTCTATTCCGACCTGTCTGGGGGCGAACAGCAGCGGGTTCAGCTTGCTCGCACGCTCTGTCAAGTGTGGGAGCCGGTGATCCACGACATTCGGCATTTTCTGTTTCTGGATGAACCGACGGCGAGCCTTGATATCCGCCATCAGATCGACATCCTCAGCCTTGCTCGTGACTATGTCACGGCGGGGGGGTGGATGCATCGCGGTGCTGCATGATCTCAATATTGCGGCGATGTTTGCAGACCGGTTGATCGCGCTCTCGCATGGTGCGGTCAAGGCGGATGGCTCGCCGCAGGATGTGCTGACCGATGACTTCATGCGTGATGTGTTCGAGGTCCAGGTCAAGGTGAGCCAGACGCCCGAGCAGGGCAATCTCCCCTTCATTTTGCCCCAGACCGCGATGTCAGCCTAAGGCTGCGATCCTTTTGCTTGCGACGACAAAAAAATCCCCGCCGGAGTTTTCTCTGGCGGGGATCAAAGGTGGCTGATGGCTGCTTTGGGAGGTTCGCAACCATCGCGAGGGAGGAGTTGTTATGTATGGCTTCTGCTCATCGCACCAGACAGGGCCGCTTGTTGTCGAAGGTCCAGCCGGGAATGAGGAATTGCATGCCGATGGCATCGTCCCGTGCGCCGAGGCCCTTGGCCTTATAGAGCGCATGAGCCATTTCGATCTCGTCCATGTCTGGTTCGATGCCGAGGCCCGGACGGTCTGGAACCGCGATCTCGCCACCCCTAATGATCAGGGGATCTTTCGTCAGGCGCTGGCCGTCCTGCCAGATCCAGTGGGTGTCGATCGGCGTGATCTGACCCGGGGCTGCGGCTGCCGCGTGGGTGAACATGGCGAGAGAAATGTCGAAATGGTTGTTGGAATGGGAACCCCAGATCAGGCCCCAGTCGCGACACATCTGGGCGACGCGCACCGTGCCCTGCATGGTCCAGAAATGTGGATCGGCGAGCGGGATGTCGACCGATTGCAGCATGACCGAATGACCCATCTGGCGCCAGTCCGTGGCGATCATGTTGGTGGCGGTCTGAAGCCCGGTGGCACGGCGGAATTCGGACATGATCTCACGGCCGGAATAGCCGTTTTCTGCGCCGCAAGGGTCCTCTGCATAGGCCAGGATATGCCCCTGTCCCTTGCAGAGCGCAATGGCTTCGTCCAGTGACCATGCCCCGTTCGGATCAAGGGAAATGCGCCCCTCTGGGAAGCGCTGCTTGAGGGCTGCTGCGGCAAGCATTTCCTCTTCACCTGACAGAACCCCGCCCTTGAGTTTGAAATCCTCAAAGCCATAGCGCTCGTAGGTGGCTTCAGCCAAGCGAACGATTGCCTCCGGGGTCATCGCTTCCTCGTTGCGCAGGCGGATCCAGTCGTCTCTGGCGTCGGTTTCGGCGCGATAGTCGAGATTGGTTTTGTTGCGGTCCGCGACATAGAAGAGATAGCCCAGCATCCTGACGTTTTCGCGTTGCTGTCCTTCTCCGAGTAGGGCGCAGGCGGGCAAATTGAGGAACTGGCCCATCAGATCGAGCAGGGCCGCCTCAACGGCGGTTACCGCATGGATGGTAATGCGCAAATCGAAGGTCTGGGTGCCGCGCCCGCCAGCATCGCGGTTCGAGAAGGCATCGTTCATCGCCCTCAGGATCTTGTTCATGTTGCCGATGGGCTGGCCGGTCACAAGAGGGATCGAATCTTCCAGTGTCTGACGGATCTTTTCACCACCGGGTACTTCACCAAGACCGGTGTTGCCTGCTTCATCCTCGAGGATGACGATGTTGCGTGTGAAATAGGGGCGCCGTGGGCCCCGCTCAGGTTCAGCAACATGCTGTCCTGTCCCGCTACCGGGATGACGCGCATGGCTGTGACTCTCGGGGAACCTTTCCCGAATGCCTCGGATCCTACCATCTTGTTTTCCTCCAACAGAACGCATGGCGGAAGGTCTGGCTCCCGCATCGGCTCTGTTCGCTATTTTCGCCAAAAGCATAATGAAAGCGCAACCATTATTTTTCATTTACCCTGGATTCTGTGGATTGCGCTGCGTAAATACCCGAAAATCTTACTTAAAATGCCATTTTTAGGGATGATTGACCTGAAATGGGACGGGCTTGACAGATGATGGAAGCTGGAATTAATATCGAATGACAGCGTTTTCATTTGTGCTTTTCGAGATGAAGGTGGCTGTTCGTGTTTCGGTGACGTACGTTGTCCAAGGTAGGAGTGGGCAAAGGCAGACGTGACCGGGAAACAAGGAGGATGGTGGCCAAGGGTCGCCAGTAGAAGATGATCGAGACATGGTGGTCATCTGAAAGGGAGAGAAACGATGAAATTCCTCAAGTGCGGCCTCGCGGTCGCAATGTGCGCATTTGTGGGCATGGCGTCCGCTCAGGCTGCAGACTTCCCCAGCAATCTTCGTGTGGTGATCGGATCCAAGTCGACCGGCGGTGACACCTATCAGAACTCCGCAATCGTTGCGCAGGCTCTGGCCGAGAAATTGGGTATCAACGTCAAGGTTGATGCCGTGGGTGCGAGCGCCGCGTTCAAGGCTCTGGCCCGCATTTCCAACGGCAGCACGATCATGATCTTCCATGATCAGTCCTATCTTGGCTATCTCTATGGCGTCAAAGGCTACTTCAACATCTTTGACGATTTCACCGTTGGCCCGACCGTTGCGATCAACCCGGGCAACGCCTATCTCGTGCCGAAGAGCTCGCCCTACAAAACCATTGAAGACATCATTCAGGCCTGTGCGAATGACACCAAGATCCGTGTCGCCATTCAGCCGGGCGGTGTCTCGGAAATCGGCTTCTCGGCTCTGAAGAATGCCATCAAGCTGCGCTATCCGGGCAAGGAAGAAAATCTGGTTGCCGTCAACACCGGTTCGCAGGCCGACAAGAACCAGCTGATGTTCGATGGTCAGGCTGACCTCATCAACGGCTCTGTTCAGGCCAACGAACAATATACACAGCTACCGGCCGATGATCAGAAAGCCATGCGCTTTGTCTGGCTGACGGCCCGCGAGGACACCATCAAGCAGGCCAATCCGGAAGGCTTTGGTGCAACCGATCGCGAAGCTCTGTTGCAATATGTCTCACCGAGCGCTTCGGTGACGCAAGACGGCAGCAAGGACTTCACCTTCGACAAGGAATTCTTCTTCCTTTACAACAAGAAGATGGATCCTGAGCTCGTCACTGCACTGGATACGGCGCTGACCGAAATCTATGCCGATGGCAAGATCGAGGAAACCCAGAAGAAATCCTTCTTCATTCCGAACTTCAAGCCTTCGGCTGAAGCAGCTGGCTACCTCAAAGACAAGATGGACCAGTACAAGGTCATCATCGAAGCCATTCACTAAGCTTTGACAAATGAGGCCCAGCCAATTCAGCACGCGTGCGGCTGGGCCAATCTTTTCCGCAAAGGCAGACTGGATCCGTGCGCTGCGGATCCGCTGCTGGAGACTTCCCGATGGCAGATGGTAGCTCTCTTCTCAAGGTGACGATCGACTTCGACCAGTCGCATCTCTTCTTTCCCAACATCATTCACTGGATCCTCGCGATCCTCGCGATCCTGATCGCAATCAGCTATGGCCCGAAGCTTCTGCGCAAGGCCAAAAGCAAGGTGGACAAGTCTGGAGAGAAGGCGAAGAAGGTCGATTGGCTGCGCCTTTTGGGAACGCTGGTGATCACGATCGTCTATTTCTCGCTGATGGAAAGTGTCGGCGATATCTTTCCGAACATGGGGCTCGGGTTCCTGTTGACCTCCATTCCCTTCATGTTCCTGTTGTCGATGCTCTATGTGCATGAGCCGACAAGACGCGAATTCGTCACGATTTCGCTCAGTTCATTCATTTCTCCGCTGGTCGCCTGGTATGTGCTGGCGCAGGTGTTCAACATCTCGCTGCCGTAACCTTTGAAGGAAAGCAGGCTGAATCATGGATTTCGTAAGTTATCTAACCCCAATGTTCTTTGCCCTGGTTACCTTCGGTGTGGTGGTGGGCATCATCTTTGGTGCGATCCCCGGCATGACGGCGACTATGGCTGTGGCAGTCTGTCTGCCCATGACCTATGCGCTTGATCTGTCCAATGGCCTTGCGCTGCTGCTCGGGCTTTATGTTGGTGGCATTTCTGGCGGGTTGGTCCCGGCGATCCTGCTCAACATTCCCGGTACGCCGTCATCGATCACGACGACGTTCGACGGCTATCCCATGACCCAGAAGGGCGAAGGGGAACGTGCGCTGAAAACGGGCATCACCGCTTCGCTGTTTGGTGGCCTGTTCAGTGCCCTGATCCTGTTCCTGTTCGCGCCGACCCTTGCGGACGTGGCGATCAAATTCTCCTATATCGAGAAGTTCCTGATCATCCTGTTTGCATTGACGGTGATTGCCTCGCTTTGCCGGAACCTGCTGCTCGGCCTTTTCAGTGGCGTGCTCGGGATCTGGTTCAGCCTGATCGGCAGTTATGACGTCTCGTTCGGCGGCAATGGCGAATATCGTCTGATGACCGACTTCATGGAACCCTATCTTGAAAGCGGCTTTTCATTGCTGCCGGTGCTGATCGGCCTGTTCGGTCTTGGCACCATCCTGCAGGAGGCCGAAAGAGGCATCCGCGAAGAGGTAGGCAAGGGCAAGAAGCTGGAGCTCAACAAGGGCAAGCCCTTCTCGATGGCGGTGTTCAAGGGCCAGATCGTCAACCTGCTGCGCTCAAGTTCGCTCGGCACCTTTGTCGGCATGCTGCCCGGTGTTGGTGGCAGTGCGGCCTCGGTGCTTGCCTACACCCAGCAGAAGAACTTTTCCAAGGATCCGGGCCAGCTTGGCAAGGGGGCACCGGAAGGGGTTATTGCATCCGAGTCCTCTAACAACGGCCTCACTGGCGGGGCGCTCATTCCGCTGCTCTCGCTCGGGATCCCCGGTGACTCGACAACTGCCGTGCTGATCGGCGCCTTCACCCTGCAGGGCATCCAGCTTGGTCCGTTGTTTATCGGCAACAATCTCGGGGACCTGGGACACTGATCATGACCTCGCTTTGGTGACCGCCAACCTTGTTCATGTTCGTGATCATGTTCTTTCGCCATCAAGCCACATCGTCAAGGTCATCACGGTTCCCAAATATCATCCTCTATCCGGGCATCATCATGATGTGCGTTGTTGGCGCCTATGCCATTAATTTCGGCATCATGTTTGACGTCTGGACGCTGCTGTTCTTCGGACTGTTCGGTTATCTGGGACAGAAGGTGGGCCTTGAGATCGCGCCTTTCATCATCGGTTTCATTCTGGGTAATCAGGCGGAGGTCTATTTCGTCAAAAGCCTCGAATCCTTCGGTGATCTGTCTATCTTCTTCACCAAGAGCCCGATTGCGATTGGGCTGTGGGTCCTGATCATTCTTTCGCTCGGCTACTCGATCTATGGTCAGTTCAAAATGAGAGCCGCAAGTAAAAAAGGCTAACACAGGCAATGAACAAACCAGTCCCCAGCCTCAAGGTCCATGAAAGCGACAATGTCTCCATCATCCTAACTGCTGGGGGTGTGAAAGCTGGTGTCGCGCTTGATACCGGCGCTGTGCTGCTTGAGGATGTTCCGTTCGGGCACAAGGTTGCCTTGGCAGACATCCCCAAGGGTGGGCAGGTCATTCGCTATGGGGAAGTGATCGGTCTTGCCAAGATGGCTTTGCCGAAGGGGTCTTGGGTCAATGAGCATATGATCGAGTTGCCGGAGCCGCCCGATCTTGAAAGTCTTGTTGCACCAGTTGAAGCTCCTCAGCCACTGCCGCCTCTTGAGGGCTATACCTTCGAGGGTTATCGCAATCCGGATGGCTCGGTGGGGACGCGCAACGTGCTCGCGATCTCGATCTCTGTGCAATGTGTTGCCGGGGTTGTCGAGCATGTGGTGCGCCGCATTCGCGAAGAGCTGCTGCCCCACTATCCCAATGTGGATGATGTGGTGGCGCTCACCCATTCCTATGGCTGCGGCGTCGCGATCAATGCCACGGACGCCTATATCCCGATCCGGACCATCAAGAATATCGCTCTCAATCCGAACTTCGGCGGTGAGGTCATGGTGGTTGGTCTCGGCTGCGAGAAGCTGCGTCCAGAAATGATCATGAATGACGATGAGCTCACCCAGAGCAAGATGTTCATGCAGGAAGAAGAGCTGCTCGGCTTTGGGGCCATCACGGACCGTGTCATGGATCAGGCGCGGGAGCATCTCGAACGGCTCAACAAACGCCAGCGCGAGACCTGCCCGGTGTCAGATCTGGTGGTCGGGATGCAGTGTGGCGGCAGCGATGCCTTCTCCGGTATTACCGCCAATCCGATGCTCGGGATTGCGTCCGATCTGATCGTCAGGGCTGGCGGCAGTGTGATGTTCTCGGAAGTGACGGAAGTCAGGGATTCGGTGCATCTTCTGCCGCGCCGCGCGGCCAATCCCGGTGTCGTTGAAGATCTGGTGCGAGAGATGAGCTGGTACGATGCCTATCTCGCCAAGGGAGGCGCGGATCGGGCGGCCAACACGACGCCGGGCAACAAGATGGGCGGGCTCTCGGGAATCGTCGAGAAGTCCCTCGGCTCGGTGGCTAAGTCGGGATCTTCGCCAATTGTCGATGTGATCGGGCCGGGAGAACGCCTGCGCCGGAAAGGTTTGACCTTTGCTGCGACGCCTGCGGGTGATTTTGTGTGTGGAACCTTGCAACTGGCCGCAGGAATGAACTTGCATATATTTACGACCGGTCGTGGAACCCCCTATAATCTGCCGACCACGCCAACCATCAAGGTGGCGACAAACAGCGGGCTTGCCGCGCGCTGGTTCGATCTGATGGACGTGGATGCCGGTCGCATCGCTGCGGGCGAGGTCTCTGTCGAGGAAGCAGGTTGGGAGCTGTTCAGGCTCATTCTGGATATCGCAAGTGGCCGCACCCAGACTGCTGCCGACAAGTTGGGAATCAAGAACGATCTCGTGTTGTTCAATCCCGCTCCGATAACCTGAGGGGCGGCAGAATGTAAGCTTGCAAGGAAATGGTCTGTGGCAGAACCCATCAATGAGCAACAGTCGAGCGGAGAAACACGGCGGAGCAGACAAAGCTCCCAGAGTGTGACGCTGGAGATTGTTGCAAAATTGGCAGGTGTTGCGCCAACCACTGTTTCCCGCGCGCTTAACTATCCGGACAAGGTGGCTCAGAAGACGCGGGATCGCATTCAGGACGTGATCCAGCAGACCGGCTATGTGCCGAACCTTCTGGCCGGTGGTCTTGCGTCAAACCGCAGTCGTCTGATTGCTGTGGTCGTGCCGAGCCTTGTCAACGTCGTCTATGCCGAGACGGTGCAGCATTTTGCCAAGCCGATGAAGGAAGCCGGGTATCAGGTCATTCAAGCCGAAGTGGGCTATGATCTTGAGGAAGAGGAAAAGCTGGTATCTGCCATTCTGAGCCGACGGCCCGACGGGATTTTCCTCACCGGGATCCAGCACTCCAACAATTGCCGGCGTCAGCTTCTGGCGGCCAACATCCCCATTGTCGAGACATGGGATGTTACGCCGACACCGCTTGATGTCGTTGTTGGCTTTTCGCAGGACGGGGGTGGGGCGTAAGACGGCCAATTTCTTCTATGACAAGGGCTATCGCAAGTTTGCGATTGTCTCTGCCGAGGATCATCGCGCCCTGTTGCGCAACGCCAGCTTCAAGCGGGCGCTTGCAGCCAAGGGGATTGAGGATGTGCCGACCAGTGTCGTGCCGGGGATTTCCAATCTCAAGCTCGGGCGGCAGGGCATTGCCAAGTTGCTCGATGAAGGCCTGAAGGGGGCGGTGGTTTTCTGCAGCTCGGACACGCTGGCCCACGGCGTGCTGACTGAAGTGCAGGCCCGGGGGCTTTCCATTCCCGATGACGTTGCCATTGTCGGCTTTGGTGATCAGAATTTTGCTGCCTACACCTATCCGGCGTTGACGACCGTGCGGATTGATCGGGCAACCATGGGACGCCTGTCTGCCAGTTCCCTGCTCAATCGTCTCAACAATGTCCCGATCGAGAACAAGATGCTCGATGTCGGGTTCGAGATCGTTGTGCGCGACACGGCCTGATCTGTTTTCTCAATCACGCGCCATTTAAGCAGCTCTGGTGTCAGCCAGCGCTGCGCTGTGCCCTGAGGAGCTGGTGATAGCGATCCCGGCTCTGGGAGAGGTGCGCGCGCATGGCCTGACGCGCTCCATCAGGATCCTTGTTGGCAATGGCGTCAAGGATCGCATTGTGCTCGGTTTGCAGCTGAGCAAGATATTTCGGGAGATCTTCCCGCGATGAGGAGTGGGTGCCGAGCTTGCTGCGCGGGATCATGGCGTTGCCGAGCTGCATGAGAAAATCGACAAAGCGCTTGTTGTTGGTTGCCTCGGCGATGGTGATGTGAAAGCGGGAATCTTCGGCTTCCCCGGTTTCTCCGGCATCCATGGCGCGCTGGATGTCGCAATAGGCCTCGTAGATGCGCGATTCCTGAGCGAGGGAGTGACGTTCGGCGGCGAGCCCCGCGGCTTCCACCTCGACGGCGAGGCGAAGCTCCAACACTTCCACCACCGACGAGATTTGCGACAGATTTCCGAACACCAGCGCGAGGCCATCCTGAGGTGCGGGGGAAGAGACAAAGATGCCTGCGCCTTGCCGGGTGTTGATGATGCCGCCTGCCTTCAGGCTTGCAATGGCTTCGCGGACCACCGACAGGCTGACGCCTAGCCGGGTGCTGAGTTCCTGAACCGTTGGAAGCCGATCACCGGGAACAAGGTTGCGCTCCGCAATGAGCTGTTCGATCTGTTTCGATGTGCGCTCACTGAGCGAGCCGTGATGCTCCTTGGCCGGTGCGTCCATGTTCAATCTCTCTGCTTGCCGCGTCTTGTGTCTTTTTGCCTTTATAGCGGGATTCCGGTGTCATTTGACAAGCGGGACTTCCGATTCATTGCGAACAAATCGGGAGGCGCTCGCTCGCCTTGTGGTTAGAACTTGGCAGGGCAGATGATTCTACCCGGTTTGGACTTTCTCACAATTTGAAAATTGATCATATTAATTTTATTAATTTGACACGAAAGTCTAAGGCCTGATGCCTGAATACGCACATATTTCCGCGAGAATGTTTTGAATGTGCCAAATTTCAGCGATCAATTCAAAATTTCACTTGAAAATTAAACTGACTAATTAATAAGATCAATTTCAAAGATACGATCAAGGGAGACTGGTCGTTTGAGGAGGAAGCCGGGTCGTTCGTTTGGCGACTTGACCCATCGTTTGACGTGCCTGCTGCCGACAAGAAAGTCGTGTCGGTGCGTGTGACGGGGTCTGATTGTTTTCTTCACAGAGCTAGATTCTCACAGACCAACGCACGGGAGTGTCACGGCATGATAAACTACATCAGTCCACCAGAGAATCGCTTCATGACCGCGATCCGCAATGGCGAAAAGCAATTCGGTCTTTGGCTCGGTCTGACGAGCAATCTTGCGACCGAGGTTATCGGGGCCATCGGGTTCGACTGGCTCGTCATTGATGCGGAACACGCACCCAATGAAATGACGACCTTGCTGCCCCAGCTTCAGGCTTTGCGTGGAGCGCACAGCGAGCCAGTGGTTCGGGCCACATGGAATGATCCGGTGCTGATCAAGCGTTACATGGATATCGGTTTCCGCACGATCCTCTTCCCCTATGTTCAGAACAAGGAAGAAGCCGAGGCGGCTGTGGCCGCCATGCGCTATCCACCGGAGGGCGTGCGCGGTGTTGCGACCGTTCAGCGGGCCGCTTCCTACGGTGCCGATGCTTCTTACATTGCCACGTCCAATGAGCGCGCCTGCGCTTTGCTTCAGGTCGAGACGGGCACGGCAATCAACTGCATCGAGGAGATCGCCAGCGTCAAGAATCTGGGCGGCATCTTCATCGGTCCGTCCGATCTGGCGGCCAGCATGGGGCATCTCGGCAACCCGGCCCATGAAGAGGTGCAGGCTGCCATGAAACATGCCGCCGATGTCTGCAAGGCAAAGGGCGTTCCCATCGGGACGCTGGCGCCGGTGTCGGCCGATGCGAAGCGCTATCTGGAGTGGGGTTACACCTTCATTGCGCTGGGGGCGGAAGCTGCCCTGATGCGCACTGCGGCAACTCAGAAACTCGCCGAATTCAAGGACGCATGAGTTGGCGCGCTTTCAGTGCCAACGCAAATTCCAACACAGGTCAACGGCGTTAGAAGCGCCAAACAGGGAGCTTTTACAATGAGCAAGGTAGGGTTTATCGGCACCGGTATCATGGGTGCACCAATGGCTGGCCATCTGCTGGATGCAGGTCACGAGGTCGTCGCGTTCGATGTGGGGACCGTACCGGCATATCTGACTGAGAAGGGTGCTGTCGTTGCCAGCTCGTCAAAGGAAGTGGCCGAGAAGTCCGACATCATCATCGTCATGGTTCCGGATACACCACATGTGGAAGCGGTGCTGTTCGGAGAGAATGGTGTTGCCGAAGGGATCAGCGCAGGCAAGATGGTGATCGACATGAGCTCGATCTCCCCGGTCGACACCAAGGTTTTCGCCAAGAAGATCAACGAACTGGGCTGTGAATATATCGATGCGCCGGTATCTGGCGGTGAAGTTGGTGCTAAGGCTGCCACTCTGACCATCATGTGTGGCGGCACTGAAGAGGCCTTCAATACGGCCAAACCGCTGTTCGATCTGATGGGCAAGAACATCACGCTCGTTGGCGGCAATGGGGATGGACAGACCTGCAAGGTTGCAAACCAGATCATCGTGGCGCTAAATATCGAAGCCGTTGCAGAAGCTCTGCTGTTCGCTTCGAAAGCCGGTGCCGATCCCGCCAAGGTTCGTGAAGCCCTGATGGGTGGCTTTGCTTCCTCCAAGATCCTCGAGATCCATGGAGATCGCATGGTCAAGCGCACGTTCGATCCCGGTTTCCGTATCGAGTTGCACCAGAAAGACCTCAATCTGGCGCTGAGCAACGCAAAAGCCATGGGCCTGAGCCTGCCAAACACGGCGACCGCTCAGGAACTGTTCAACGCCTGCAAGGCCAATGGCGGTTCCGCCTGGGACCACTCGGCCATGGTCAAGGCCCTCGAAATGCTCGCGAACCACACGGTAGCCTAAATGCGTGATCCCAGATCCTTCCTTCGGTCTCTTTTCGACGCCGCTGTCGCCTCAGCACAACCGTCGCTTTGTATTCCGCCGTTCCTCCCAAAGCAGCCAGCTCGCGGACGCTTCGTCGTCATTGGTGCCGGTAAGGCAAGCGCAGCCATGGCAAGGGCGGTTGAAGAGCATTGGAAAGGGCCATTGGAAGGTCTGGTTGTCACGCGCTATGGCTACAATGTGCCATGTGAGCGGATCGAGATCGTCGAGGCGGCCCATCCCGTTCCGGATGCAGCCGGACAGGAGGCCGCCCGACGCATGCTTGACTATGTCAAGGATCTGACCGAGGAAGACGAGGTGCTCTGTCTCATTTCCGGCGGTGGATCTGCCCTTCTTTCGCTGCCGCTCGACGGCATCAGCCTCGAGGACAAGCAGGCGGTGAACAAAGCCCTGCTGGCGTGTGGGGCGACGATTACCGAGATGAATTGCCTGAGGCGTCATCTTTCGGCCGTGAAGGGAGGGCGTCTTGCTGCGGCCTGCTATCCGGCAAAGCTGACGACGCTGATGATTTCCGATGTGCCGGGCGACAATCCGATGGATATCGCGTCCGGTCCGACGGTTGCCGATCCGACCACGCTGGAGGATGCGCTGGAGATCGTGCGTCGCTACAAACTCGATCTGCCAGCTTCCGTGATGGCGGCGCTGCAAAGCGATGCGTCCGAAAGCATCAAGCCGGGCGATGAACGCCTTGCCAAGGCCGAAACCCACATTGTCGCTGCGCCCCAGATTGCGCTCGAAGCGGCGGCGAAAGTGGCTCTGGATGCCAATATCACGCCTCATATCCTCGGCGATAGTCTTGAAGGCGAAGCAAAAGAGGTCGGGATCATTCATGCCGGGATCACCCGACAGGGTGGTCGACAAAGATCAACCCTTCCAGAAACCCTGTCTGATCCTCTCGGGTGGCGAGACCACTGTGACCCTCAAGGGTGACGGACGTGGCGGACGCAATGTGGAGTTTCTGCTCTCGCTCGCGGTTTCTCTCAATGGCATGAAGGATGTCTATGCCATCGCTGGTGATACCGATGGCGTCGATGGGGTCGAGGAAATTGCCGGGGCCATCGCCACGCCCGATACCCTCAGTCGGGCGTTGGGGGCAGGTCTCAACCCGCGCCGTGAGTTGGAGAACAACAACGGCCATGGCTTCTTCGAGGCTCTTGGCGACAGCGTCGTGACGGGTCCAACTCGGACCAACGTCAACGACTTCAGGGCCATCCTCATCCTTTGAGGTGCTGTGACGCCGAGCCTGCCTCTGACTCGTCAGTTACACGCGTTTTTTCCTATTTATGCGCTCTTGCCGAGTGTCCCTGTCTTGCGCGTCCTGTCTGACGTGTGTTGAGGTGGGGCGATAGGCTAGGTTTGCCCGATTGAAATTTGATCAAGCGTCTGATTGTGCTATGCATCATACGGGTTGGATTGCGCTAGGATGCCCGTCATCCTCGGGAGATCCCCAGTGCAAGGGTCCAATCATCGGTGTGTGGTGAAGTCCGTCAAGTGGGTGCCAACACATCAGAATGGGGCAGACAATGGCCGTGGACTCCTTGCAGGAAACGCAGAAACCGATCAAGTCGGAGACACTGGTCAGCCAGATCAGCCAGCATTTACGCAGCGAAATTGCCGGAACCCGATATAGTCCCGGAGATCGACTGCCCAGCGAGGCAGACCTTGGACGTCTTTTCGGGGTAAGCCGTACGGTGGTGCGCGAGGCGATTGCGATCTTGCGTTCCGATGGACTGGTCGAGGCGCGCAAGGGATCGGGCGTGTTCGTCCTTGATCCCGAGAAGGAGCGTCTTCGCCATCCCTTTGCTGATCTGTCGGCAGAACGCATCTCGGACGTGATCGAGGTTCTGGAAATGCGTTCGGCATTCGAGATCCGTTCGGCCCGTTTGGCGGCCTCACGTCGATCCTCGAGACAGCTCGAAACGATTCTGAAGGCTCATGAGAAAGTCAAGACGTGCGTTGATGCGGGCGACTTGCCCTATGATGCGGACTATGAATTTCACTATTCCATTGCGGAGGCGACACAGAACAAGCGGTTTCCGCAGTTCCTGTCGATGATCCGACCGGGCATCCTGCCGCGCCGGGAGCTGATCGCGCCTGACTGTTCTCCGGACGTGAAGCCCAATCCAAATCTGCATCGGGAACATGCCAAGGTTTTGCAGGCGATTGTCGATGGCAATGCGGACGCTGCGGAGGCGGCCATGGCCGATCATCTGGACGGGACCCTGGAGCGCTATCGTATCCTGCTTCGTGACAGGCTTGGCTCCTGAATGCCGGAGCTGCGGAGCTGCTTCTCTTGGCTTCGCTCAAATCATCCTTCACGCAAACGCCCCGGTCGGAAACTGCCGGGGCGTGGTATCAGGAAACAGACGCAATCAACGCTTCGATATGGGCTGGGCCTGTTGGCCGGATCCGCTGCGGGTTCAGCGCCTTGATGGCGTAGTAGCCGCGGGTGATGTGATCCATGTTGACCGTTCCTGCAACACCGGGAATGCGATAGATGCGTTCCATGTAGGCGCTGAGGCGCGGGTAATCCTTGATCTGCTTGCGGTTGGTCTTGAAGAGCCCGTGATAGGCCGCATCAAATCGGATCAGCGTGACAAAGGTCCGGATGTCGGTCTCGGTCAGGTGATCGCCGAATAGATACTCCCCGGTCAGACGGCCCTCGAGTTCGTCGAGCATTTTGAAAACGCCCTCGACGGCCTCGTCATAGGCTTCCTGCGACGAGGCGAACCCAGCCTTGTACACCCCGTTGTTGAGCAGATCGTAGATGCGTGGGTTGAGGGCGTCGATCTCCTCGGCCAGATCTTCCGGATAGAGGCGCAGGTCGGATGGCGCGAGATGCTCGAACGCGGTGTCGAACATGCGCAGGATATCGGCGCTCTCGTTGTTGACCATGACGTTGCGTTTCATGTCCCAGAGGACCGGAACAGTGGCCCGGCCGGTGTAATGAGCATCGGCGCGGGTGTAGAGTTCGTGCATGTAGCGCGAGCCGAAGAGCGGATCTTCATCGGCACCATCATAGCCGCCGAACTCCCAGCCCTCGTCATTCATCACCGGATTGACCACGGTCACCGGGATGATCTCCTCAAGGCCCTTCAGCTTGCGGGCGATGAGGGTGCGCGAGGCCCACGGGCAGATGAGGGCGACATAGAGCCGGTAGCGTCCGGCTTCTGCCTCAAAGCCCCCTTCGCCGGTCGGGCCGGGGCTTCCGTCCGGAGTGATCCAGTTGCGGAAGCCGGAGACCTGACGCACGAAGCGGCCCTTTTCGTCGGCCTTCTGGACCGGTTGCCAATTTTCTTTCCATTGACCGTCTACGAGCATGGTCTTTCTCCTTAGGCTTGGTGGAACACGAAGGACCGCATGGACACCGACCCGAGGTCGATGGAGTCCGTCATGAAGGTCAGGTCGTCGCGCTCGTCCGAGGCGCCTGCGATGGTGAGCGCGGGCAGATAATGGTCGACACTGGGATGGGCCATGCGCAACAGGGTGCCGAGGCGCTTGGTGTCGGACAGGGCGTTGAAGTTGCGGTCTGTCAGCTTGTCGGCAAAGAGCTTGTCAAACTCGAGCGCAAAATCTTGCGGGCGACCACCCATGCGCATGGCACGGAGGTTATGCACCACGTTGCCAGAGCCGAGGATGAGGACGCCGCGGTCGCGCAGGTCGGACAGGGCCTTGCCGACTTCGAGTTGATAGTCGAGGTCGCGGGTCATGTCGATGGAGACCTGGAAGACCGGGACGTCCGCGCCGGGATAGAGGAATTTCAACACCGTCCAGGCGCCATGATCGAGACCCCATGTATCGTCTCCCTCAGCATGGTGGCTTGCGAGCAGGGTGACAACTTCGCGGGCCAGATCCGGATTGCCAGCGGCGGGATATTGCTGATTGTAGAGTTCTGCGGGGAAGCCGTAGAAATCGTGGATGGTGCGCGGTGCGGCCGATACGTCGACCAGCGTGGTGCCACGGGTCATCCAGTGGGCAGAGACCACGAGGATGGCTTTCGGGTGAGGCAGGGTACGGCCCAGTTCACTCCAGGCACGGGAATATTCGCTGTCCTCGATGGCGTTCATCGGGCTACCGTGACCGAGAAAGACCAACGGCATGCGATCGGACGGGGTAAGGCTGTCGCGCAGTTTTTTGAGTTGTTGTGCAGTTGACATTGTAACATCTCCTCTCGTCAGGGACCGATATGAGTGGGCCGCCCTGATTGAGGCGGCCCCGCTGGTTTGGCTCTTGTTTTTGTTAGTTTATACGAGCCGGAACATTTAGGCGAACTGGCCGAGTGCGCGCTGAAGGACAGGGATGCGCAGAGCATAGGCACCGCTGCCCAGGAGGGCGATGGCAGCTTGGGTGATGGTCCAGTAAGCCGGATACTCCCAGCCGCCGCCTTGACCCGAGAAGGACCAGCCGTTGCCGGAGTGAGCCCAGGTTGCACCCAACAGGATCGGGATTAGGGCGACGGCAACCACACGGGTAGCGACGCCGAGGATCAGGGCCAGACCACCTGCGATTTCAGCAAAAATCGTCAGATAGGCGAGGATGCCGGGGAGCCCGAGGCTTTCGAAGTAGGCCACGGTGCCGGGGATGGTGAAAACATTCACCTTCATCAGACCGTGAGCGAGGAAGAGTACGCCGCTGCTCACGCGCAGGAGGAGGGCGGCAAAATCAGTGTTGCTGGTAGAGTTCATGTCGTGTCTCCTAGTGGGTTGGAGTTAGGCGCCAAGCCAGTGTGGTGCGATGTCGGTTCCTTTGCCGAATACGTAGCCAAACTGGATGTTGAGGAAGCCAATCGGTTCCAGATAACGAGCGTTCTTCAGAGGACCTACATCGACGGGCTCAAGGCCGATGTCGGTTGCGATGGCTTTGACGGTGTCGCGGGCCGCCTCGTCATCAGAAGCGATGAAGGTCTGAAGGGACTGACCTGCGACTTTCAGGCCATTGCTATAGTGCTGGGCGAATACAGTGTTGAAGGCTTTGACCACAGTTGCGCCGGGCAGAAGTTTGGCGATCTCTTCAGCAGCGGAGCTGGTGTGGCCGACCTGAAGGCCGGAGAAGTCTTCAGTGATCGGGTTAGAGACATCGATCACGATCTTGCCGGAGAAGTCGGCTTCTTTCGCGATCTCTGCAGCTGCACCATAAGGGGTCGCGAGGATCACGACGTCTGCTGCGGCGACTGCTGCTTCGAGATTGTCATCCTTGTCGAAAGCTGCAACGTCTTTGCCTGCTTCGGAGAGGACTTTGTTGAGGCCGGAGCCGATGTTGCCTTTGCCGATAACTGCGATTTTCATTGTCTTATTTCCTTTTTGCGCCCTGCTGCTGGTTTGTGGCGGGCTGCCTTTTTGTTTCTTCGTTGTGAGCTGAAGATAGAACTTGACGTCTTTCAATGAAATGGCGATTTTATGGAATGACTTTCCATGATTTGTTCTGAATGAGGTTACCATGGATCTTGTTGACGAACTCCGCGCCTTTGTGGCCACGGCCCAGACCGGTTCCTTCACCGCAGCAGCGGATCAGCTGGGTGTGTCCAACCGCCTGACGTCGAAATATGTTGCGGAGCTGGAGGCGCGTGTTGGCGTCAGATTGCTTCAGCGGACGACGCGCCGCGTGGGTCTGACACCGGCTGGTGAGGACCTGCTGTCGCGCGCACCTGCACTCATTGATGATCTTGATGATCTGATTGCCGAGATTTCGGAAGGCTCGAAGGGTTTCTCGGGGATGATCCGGGTCTCCGCACCCGTGACGTTCGGCGAGCTTTATGTGGCGGGGATGCTTGAGCGGTTTGGGGATGCCAATCCGAACCTGACGTTCGATCTGCGGCTCAGTGATCGCTATGTGGATCTGGCGACGGAAGGGATCGATGTGTCCTTCCGCCTTGGGCGCTCGGACATGCTGTCCTTGAAGGAACGCAAGATCGGGCCATCACGTGCGATGCTGGTGGCGAGCCCCGCCTACATCGCAGCGCATGGGGAACCAAAGACGCCGGATGATCTTGCGGACCACGCCTGCATTGTTGACAGCAACCGGCGGTCCTTGCGCCGCTGGATCTTCGAGAAAGATGGTGTTGAGCAAGTTGCGGTGGTGCAGGGGCGGTTTCAGGTCAATTCGGCCCGTGCCGTCGTGGGGCTGGCCGTTCGTGGGCAAGGCATCGCCTATGCACCGCATTTCGCGCTTCAGGAGGCCTTGCAGTCCGGCGAGCTGGTTCCGATCATGGAAGACTATATCGGTGACAGCAGTTTTCTCAGTGCGGTCTATCTCGAAGGCCGCACCCTGCCGCGCAAAGTCAGGGCACTGATTGATTTTGCCGTCGAGGATATCCGCTCGTCCGCGATCCTGTGAGCGGAGCGTTTCTGCTCGCTTTGCGATGGGTGGTCATTGCCGCGCGGCGGCAATGAGAGCCCGGGTGTGAGGATCGCGAGGTGCGTCGATCAGCTCTTCGGTTGGGGCCAACTCGATGATCTCTCCGTCTTTCATCACAGCCAGACGGTCGCAGAAATGTCGCGCGAGGGCGATGTCGTGGGTGATGAGTACAAAGGCGGTGCCCAACTCGTCTCTGAGGCCTGCCATGACATCCATCACTTCCATGCGGATGGATTGATCCAGCATCGATGTGGGTTCATCCGCGATAATCAGCGCCGGGTTGGTGATGATCGCACGGGCAAAGGCGACGCGTTGACGCTGGCCTCCTGACAGGGAAATCGGCGACCTCGCAAGAAAGGCCTCGTCACTTGGCAATCGCACCTCTTCAAGGGCTTTTAGGACATGGTCCTTGTGATCCCGCCATGTGCCACCAGACTGGATGAGCAGCGGTTCGGCGACGAGATCGGCAATTGTCAGCCGATTGTTGAGGCTCTGGTAGGGGTCTTGGTAGACGTGATGGATCTGCTGGCGGAGGCGCGTCTGTTCCTTGCGGGAGGTGGTTTGCCAGCTCTTGCCCATCAATGTGATCGTGCCGTGGTCCGGTGTGATCGCGCCCATGATGAGGCGGGCGAGGGTCGATTTGCCTGCCCCGGACTGTCCCACGACCCCGAGGCTTTCTCCTGCCGACAGGCTGAAGGAAATGTCCCTGACCGCGATGGTGCAGTCTTTACCGGCGGCACTCCGGGGCCAATGAGTGCGGGCCATGGCAAAGTGCTTGCTAACGTGCGTGAGACCAAGGATCGGCGGGGCGGCTTCCTTCCTTGATGTGCCCTTTGATGCCCAGCGCGGTTGGTCCGATAGTGCGATCACGCTGTCAAACAACGCCCTTGTGTGCGGGTTTGCGGGATGGGTCATCAGGGTTTTTGGTGTCCCTGTCTCGACGATGCGTCCATCGTGGAGCACGGCCAAGCGGTCGCAGTGGCGTGCGACAAGGCGAAGATTGTGGCTGACAAGGAGGATCGTCAGGCTCATTTCTTTCCGGAAACCCAACAATAATTCCATGATGCTGCTCTCGACCAAACCGTCCAGCCCGGAGGTCGGCTCATCGGCGATCAGCAGGGACGGATTGTTTGCGAGAGCAATGGCGATCACGGCCCTCTGGCGCATGCCGCCGGACAATTCGTGGGGATAGGCGTCAAGATGAGCGGGCGCAAGTCCGACTTTCTGCATCCAGTCTTCCGAGGTTTGCGCGATTTGATCAGGGGACAGGAGTTGGCTGGCTCTGAGCCGTTCGGCGAGTTGTGTGCGGATGGTCATCACCGGGTTCAGCGCGTTCATGGCATTTTGTGGGATGAAGGCGATGTCGTGAGTTCTTGCCGTTCGCATCGCGACCTCAGGTTTTTGCAGCAGGTCTTCACCTTCCAGCCAGATCTCGCCTGATGGGATGTTGACGGGAGGCCTGAGCAATCTCAGGATTGTCAGCGCGATGGTTGTCTTGCCAGACCCGGATTCTCCGACTAGCCCGAGGAGCTCGCCTTTTCTGATGCCGAAGGAGACGTTGTCGACGGCCCTCAGCGAAGCTCCCCGGTCTGGGAAGCTGACCACTAGGTTGCGGACTTCGAGACAGGTCTCGGGGGCTGGTGATCCTTCGCGAGGGGGCTTTCGTGGCAGGAGTTTGGATTTGTGGCTGCGTCTGGTGCCGATGGAGGCATCAAAGCCGTAGCCGATGAAGGCGAAGGAGACGACCGTCAGCGCGATGGCAAAGCCGGGCGGCAGGATCCACCAGACCCATGTGCCGGTCAGAAAGGCTGAACGGGCATTGGCGTGGAACAGGATCGAGCCCCAGCTGTTCTGCAGGGGATCGCCAAGACCAAGGAAGCTCAGGGCCGCTTCGACAAGAATGGCATTGTGGGCGATGCGCACAAACTGCGGCGTGATGAGCGGAGCAAGATCCGGCAGGATGTGGCGCAGACTGACGAACCAGCCGGAAGCGCCCATGGCGCGGGAAGCTTCGACATAGGACGCAGTGCGGATGGCCAGAATTTGCGACCGCAATTCACGCAAGGGCTGTGCCCACATCACCAGCGTAATGACGAGGATCTGAGTCGTGACGGACGCACCGAAATAGACGCCGAGCACGATCACCAGCGGCAGGAACGGCAGGGCAAGAGTGACATCGACGAGACGCATGATGATCCGGTCGATCCAGACGCTGGTCATCGAACTGCCCGCGTTGTTGTCTCCGTTGGCGTGGAGGCCGGACAACAGGGCAAGAAAGGTGGCAATGGCCGTCGCGAAGGTCGCGACGAGGATGCCAACCAGCAGGGATATTCTTGCGCCATGAATGAGTTGGGCAAAGAGGTCCTGTCCGAAGTCGTTGCAGCCGAGCCAATGGTCTGCGTTTGGGGCAGCGAAGGGCGCGCAGACATTGGCGTCTGGCGCGTAAGGGCTGAGGAGTGGCGCAAATATGGCGAGTAGCAGCAAGGTGCCGAGGATGCTCATGCCGAGGCGCTGCACCTTGCCGGTCAGGGAGGCGAGAGGCGCCAGCAACCGGGAAGAGGCGAAGGGCGCTACCCTCGTCGCCGTCTCTGGTTTGCTGTGAGGTTGTCTGGTGGTCGTTCGATCCATCTTGCCCCCGTCAGGTCGCGGTACGGGTTCGTGGATCGATCAACGGGTAGAGAAGATCGGCAACCAGATTGGCAAGGATCACACTGATCGTGGTGATGACGAAGATGCCCTGAAGCAGGGGATAGTCTCGCGCGGCGACGGCATTGACGATGAGGCTGCCGAGGCCGGGGTAGGAAAAGACGGTTTCAATGACCAAGGCCCCGCCAACCAGCGAACCGACGCTGAGCATCAGATGGGTGTAGAGGGGCAGGAGCGCATTCCTGAAGGCATGGCGGAGGAAAATCGCGCGCTCGGACAGGCCTTTCGAGCGGGCAAAGGCGATATAGTCCTGCTCCAGCGCGATCAGCATTGATGAGCGGGTGACAAGCAGCACGGACGCCATTTGAACCAGCCCGAGGGAGAGGGCTGGCATGATCAGTCGTTTGGCGACTCCAAGAAACCAGTCAAGATTGCCCGCAGCGGTTCCGAGCTCATAGGCCCCGAAGGAGGGAAGCCAATTGAGAGTGGTCGAGAACAGGATGATCAGCAGCATTGCCAGCCAGAAAGGGGGTAGGGAGGCAACGAAGAGGACGGATCCCAGGGTCGTGATCTCAGAGATGGCTCCCCGTCTTGAGGCCGATAGCACGCCAAGAAGCGAGCCCGCGAGCATTGCAAACACGAGGGCTGATCCGGTGAGCAGCAGGGTCCATGGCAGACGGTTCATCAGGATGTCCCAGACCGGCTGTCCCAGATGGGTGGATACACCGAATTCGCCGGTCAGGATGCCGAGGAGATACTGGCCGAACTGAAGCGGCAAGGGCTGATCGAGGCCAAAGGCACTGAGAGCCCGGAGGCGGTCCGCCTCTGTCATGGTGAGCAGGGTATTTTCGCCAAGGAGATAGCTGAGCGGATCGCCCGGCGCAATGCGGGGCAGGACAAAATTGACGGCCAGAGCCGCGAGCAATGTCGCAAGATATTGAGCCAGAAGGCGCAGATAAACCATTGTCCATTCCCGTTGGCTGCCGCTTGATGGATGTCGTCGTCAAGGATCTTCTCCATCCATAGAGGCATTCTTGAGCCCTGTCTTTGCGCTTGGTCCTGTTCGGCAACTCTAGTCTTTGATCTCAGCGTCCAGTTCCTCAACTACATCCTGACGGTCGGGGCGCGGCAGGAAGGAATATTTGTGAAAGATCCCATAGCCAGCCGATGAGGCGTAATTGTCATAGGATTTCCAGCGATAGGCAAAGAGGCCATCCGGGTACCAAAGCATCACCCGGCTGGGGTAATTGTTCTGATAGTCCTGAAGCTCGTAGGAAATCTTCAGGCGTTCTTCGCGGCTGTCCGCCTTCAGCCATCGCTTGAGGATGGCGTCTTTCTCTGTTTCCTTGACGAGCGCTGCCTTGCTGTTGCCCATGGTGAGAAGGAACAGCATGTCCTGATCGGCGATGCCGTGGGGCGTGATGTCCATGATGCGCAGATCATAGTCGCGGGTCTGCCAGAGACCGGCGAAGGTGGCCGGATCCACGGTCACGATGTGGCTGTTGATTGCGACGGCCTTGAGCTGACTGGACGCCATTTCTGCTGCGCGCATGAGCAGTGGGCGATTGGACGCGACCTTGATGCTCCAGTCGAGGGGCTGGCCATCGGGCAGATCGCGCCAGCCGTCGCCATCCTTGTCGAGGAACCCCTCTCCATCCATCAGCATGCTGGCGGCCTGCGGATCGAAGGGGACCTTGATGTCCGGACGGGTCCAGACGCTGTCCACATGGGGCCAGCCATGAATGCCGGATTTCCCCATTCCGAGCATGATCCTCTTGAGCATCGCGTCGGGATCAATGGCGAGAGAAATGGCCCGGCGCACATCGCGATTGCCGAACGGAGCACGGGCGAGGTTGATGTCGAGCCATGTGCCCCAGAGGCTCGGAGCCTTGGCGATTTCGATATCCGGGTCCGAGGTCCATTGACTGACGAGCTCAGGCGGGAGAGATCGGGCCGCTCCGTCGATCTCGCCGGTTTTGAGGGCCGTGAACATGGTCTGGGGATCCTTGATCATCACAAGGGTCAGTTCATCGACCAGCGGCTTGCCCTTCCAGTAGTGCTCGTTGGCCTCGTATTTGTAATATTCATCCGCCTTGTAGTCCATGAGCCTATAGGGGCCGGTGCCGATGGCGATGCCGGTGAAGCTTTGGGGATTCTTGACCGACTGCCATTGCTTTTTCTGAATGATCGGAAGATCTGCTGCCGTGACCCTGTCAAAATTCGGCATCGGCATTTTCGAGGTTATCCGGAGCTTCAGGCGATCCAGTACCTCGATCTTTTCGAGCCGCGGGAGAACCGAGGTGTGATGGGTCCAGCGATTGATCGGCCCTTCGCGGTAATATTCGAAGGTGAAGGCGACATCTTCCGCGGTGAAGTCGGTGCCGTCGTGCCACTTGACCCCGTCGCGGAGGGTGATCTCCCATGTGCGGGCGTCATCGCTGACCTGATCGATGCTGGTGGCGAGCCAGTCCTGCGCCTGTCCAACATAGGGGGAGGGTTCACGGAGTTTGTCAAAGGCGAGCCACAGGAGCCAGTCGTTCCAACTGTTGCCGATGGTGTAGGTGGTGATGTTGCCAGCGCTGTTCCAGACGCCGATCTTCAGGCTCTTGGCGGTCTTTGGGCCGTCATGCTTCGTTTTCGAGACCATGCCAGCAAGTGGCATTCTGTTCGGGTCTGAAGCTGCTGATCTCACCTTGTCGGCGGCAGTCGCCACGCTGGTGGAGAGGCTGATGCACATCAGGAGGGGGATGATATTCAGCGTGGATCGTTTCATTGCAACTCTCACCTGGTTCTCTGCCGGACCTCTGTCCGGCTTGGGCATCCGGGCGTATTGCTGATAGCTGGGGAGAAGGCCGCGGGATGCTCCATTACACTGAGTGTTAGCATCGACCCGACCACCGACGATTGTAAAGTTCACCCAATCGATAACTCAGCGTTTTTCCACGTCACCGGGGTGTGCGGGCGCGCCATGAAACGGCCCGCCTTTCATCCGGCTTTCTGTCCGGTGCCAATTGAGGTACCTTGAGCCTTGTGTCCAAAAGGACAGGGCGGGGAGAAGGTGTCTGGCAGGATCAGGTCCGGCGGGCAAGTCGCCTCAGTGGCTTCCGAAGAAAAGGCCAGCGGGATAGCGCAATGTTTGAAGGAGTTTTGTCGAGCCTCAAGATCAAGATGGTCCACGCCGCGATCATCCTGTCGATCCTGACCGTTGTCGCGATTCCCTTCTATGGGGAGATGAAGAACTCGCTTTATTCCAGTGAACTGTTGCTCAACATGTATCGCTCCAGTCTGGAAACCGAGATTTCCCGCTACAAGTTTTTGCCTTTCATCCTGTCGCAAAACGACAAGCTCGTGCAGATCCTTCACGGTGAACTGGACGCGGAGGAGAGCGGCTATTTTCTGCAGCGCACGAAATATGCCACTAATGTTTCCACGATCTATGTGCTCGACAAGGCGGGCAACACCGTCGCTTCGAGCAACTGGCACACGGAGGAAAGCTACATCGGCGAGAATTTCGGCTTTCAGCCCTATTTCGATGGGGCGATGGCCGGGCGGCTCGGGCAATATTATGGTGCGGGCACGACGTCCTCCAAGCCGGGCTTCTTCATCGCCTATGGCCTCAAGGACGACGAGGACATCGTTGGTGTCGTGACCATCGAGATCCATCTCTCCGAGCTCGAGCAGGTCTGGCGCTCCGGTCCTGATGACGTCCTCGTCTATGACGTCAATGACGTGGTGTTCCTGAGTTCCAACCGGCAATGGAAATACAAGATTCTGGGTGAGGAAAATGGAGTTACGCGGCCCTCATCCTTTGAGATATCCCGAGCGCCCTATGAGCAGGAGGCCGACGACGAACGCTCGCTCGTGAAATGTTATGAGATCGGAGACGCCACCTTCTACAAGGATCTGTTCTTCGGATGTCTGCTGCCAGCAACGCTGTCGATTGAGGAAAGGATCGTTGAGTATAGCTGGACCATTCTGTCGCTGAAGAGCACGCGGCCGATCTACATTGCCTTGTGCCTCGTTGTGCTGATCAGCCTGCTGATCTATCTGATCCTCATTTTCTCCTATCGCAGCTTCAGGAACCGGATCAACCGGAGCATTCAAAAGCTGAGAAATCAGGTGGTGGAGAACAGCAAGCTCGCGGCTATCGGCCAGATGGCGACGGAGGTTGCGCACGAGTTCAACCAGCCTCTCGCCGCGATCCAGATGCTGCTCGACACGACGCGGTTGCTGTTGAAGCGGCAGCGCTTTGATGAAGCGGATGACAATCTTGAGCTGATCTCGTCCCATATCGAGCGGATGACGCAGCAAATGTCGCAAATGAAGAGTTTTGCCAGCCGCCATCGGGTGCCGCGCGGCAACGGAGAAGTTGTCAGCGTCGCCATTGCCTCGATCAAGCTGTTTCAGCTGACGCTGAAGAAGCAGAATGTTCAACTGAACTTCCAGCCGTCTCAAAGCGAGCTGCACGTGCCCTGCAATGCGATTGGTCTCGAACAGATCTTCAGCAATCTCATCACCAATGCGCTCGATGCCATGGCCGGGCAGGTCAGGAAATGCCTGACGATCTCGATCTCGCGTCAGGATGACGAAGTGGTCGTGCGCGTGCATGACAACGGCTGCGGATTCACCAACCCCTCGCGGGTATTTGAGCCCTTCTATTCGACCAAGCAGCGCGGAACCGGGCTGGGGCTCGCCATCGTCAATGACATTATCGAGAATTCCGGCGGCTCTATTTCGGCCCAGAACCATCCCGATGGTGGAGCGGAATTCGTGCTGAAATGGCGCGAGCTGACAAATTGATCAACGAGGTATGCGGGATGGCCTGAGCTAGTCCGAGGATGATTGCGCCCCGGTGCGATAGATGTCCGGCTTGATCGCGTGACGATTGAGCTTGTCATAAAGGGTCTTGCGCGGCAGCAACAGCTGCTCGGCGGTGGAGCTGACGTGGCCACCATTGCGCTCAAGTGCTTCCTCGATCAGTCGCTTCTCGAAGGAATCAAGCGTTTCGGTGAGGCTCATGCGATTGTCTTCGGAAAGGGCGTATTCTTCAAAGTCCGGCGTCAGAAGTCCGAGCACATAGCGCTCGGTCACATGCTTCAATTCACGCACATTGCCGGGCCAGGATTGGGATTGCAGCCAGACAATCAACTCTGGCTTCAGCTCGGGCATCGGGCGCTGATAATGCTGGGTGGCCTGGAAGGCGAAATGATAGAACAGTTCAGGGATATCCTCGCGTCGCTCCCGCAAGGGGGGGATGTTGATCGTTACCACATTGAGTCGGTAGTAGAGGTCCGAGCGGAACTCCTTGCGCTTGCTCATTTCGAGCAGATCTTCCTTGGTGGCGGCAACGACGCGGCAGTCTACCGGAATGATCTTGTTCTCACCTAGACGCTCGACGCTGCGCTCCTGCAAGACGCGCAGGAATTTCGCCTGAATATCGAGGGGCATGCTCTCGATTTCGTCGAGAAACAGCGTTCCCTGGTGGGCATGTTCGATCTTGCCAATGCGTTTTCTGGTGGCGCCGGTGAAGGTGCCCGCCTCATGGCCGAACATCTCGCTCTCGAACAGGGTGTCGGGGAAGGCGGCGCAGTTGAGGGGCACGAAATGGCCCTTGCGGCGACCGCTCCAGGCGTGGATCATGTTGGCCACGACTTCCTTGCCCGTGCCGGTTTCTCCCTCGATCAGGACATCAACATTTGTATCAGCAATGTTGAGGATCATTTCGCGGATGCGCTGCATGGGTTTCGAGTGGCCGATCATCACCGGGCCGCTTTTGGTCTTTTCTTCCAGTTTCAGCTGCTTGTGCTCGAGAACCAGTCTGCGCTGTCCGATGGCACCGTCCAGCAGTTCCATCAATCGCTGGGTGTTGCAGGGTTTCTCGATGAAATTGTAGGCGCCTTCCTTGATGGCACCGACCGCCATTTCGACATCGCCATGTCCGGTGATCAGGATGACGGGAATCTGGCTGTCGATCTGCTGAACCTTGCGCATCAGCTCGATGCCGGACATGCCGGGGAGGCGGACGTCGGTCAATATGATGGAGGCGGGGTGGAGTTTTAGCCGTTTGAGACCCTCTTCGGCATTGTCGGTGGCGATTACCTTGTATCCGGCCAGCTCCATGGATTGCCGATAAGCAAATTGGACGCTCTTGTCATCTTCGATGTAGATGATCGAAATCTCGATTTGATCCACGGTTTGATCCTTCTCCCAAGTCCGGCGCAATCATAAAGCATGATAGTAAGGATTACCATTGGGATGATTTCCTGACGGCTGTCTTGATGCTCTGCCCGCAGGGAAGGAAAAGACAAGTGTGCGGATTTTGTGACAACTCCATTTGGCAGTCGTCTGGAGAAGCGCACAGTGGGAGCGAGGATCGGATGACAGCGCTGGCAATGGCCAAGCATCCGGGGATCTTTTTGAGCCTTTTACTCGTGCGAAATTCGGCGGATAAATTGCAATTCTACGGCTAAAGGAATTTCGATTAGTTTATTTATTTCAACTATTTATATTTCTCACTCGGAGCCGTTTTTCTGTCTGTGATGGTCACGATGAGGGTGCACGTTGCCGCATTTATGCCGCATTTGGCACAGGGCTTGCTATCCATGTCGGTGTAATCGCAAAGCCGTCGTTGTGGGCGGGGCGCCGAAACGGCGGCGATTGACCGGCATCAGTGCCGTCTGGTCCGTTATAGGAGTATGACCGGATCGGATTGATGTCTTGAGCATAGCTATCAACTGCAAGACAGGGAGGAAATTTGATGATCCGTTTTGCAAGCATTCTTGGTGCAGGCCTCATGGCACTGTCCCTTGCAGCACCCACCTTTGCTGCCGATGTCACTCTCAAGCTTGGCCACATTGCCGTTCCCGAACATCCGTACGGCAAGGGCGCCGACTATTTTGCCAAACTGGTTGGTGAAAAGAGTAATGGCTCCATCGAAGTGAAAGTCTTCCCGAGCTCCCAGCTTGGTGGTCAGAAAGATCTCATCGAAGGCATGGTCTTCGGTGCTGTTGACATGGCTCTGGTCGGCACCGCAGTGCTGGGACAGTTCCAGCCGCAGATTTCCATCTTCGACATGCCGTTCCTGTTCGATGACCGCGAACACGCCTACAAGTCTCTCGACTCTGTTGGTATGGAACTGGGTAAATCCCTTGAAGGCCGTGGCCTCAAGCTGCTTGGCTACATGGAAAACGGCATCCGTCACCTGACCAACGATGTTCGTCCGGTGAAAACGCCCGACGATATGGCCGACATGAAGATCCGCGTGATGACCAACAAGATTTTCGTCGAAATGATGAAATCTCTTGGCGCGTCTCCTACCCCGATGGCCTTCAGCGAGCTTTATTCCGCCATGCAGCAGGGTACGGTGGACGGTCAGGAAAACCCTTCCGCGCACATCTTCACCAAACGCTTCTATGAAGTCCAGAAATATGGCTCCAAGACCGCTCACGCCTATTCTCCGGAACCGATGCTGATTTCCATGATCAGCTGGGGCAAACTCAATGACGAGCAGAAAGCCATCATCGAGGACGCCGCCAAGGAAGCCATCGCCTGGCAGCGTCAGGTGTCCGAAGAAGAAGACAACGAATATTGGAAAGAAATCGAGGCAACCGGCAAAATGGAAGTCATCGATGTTGATCGTTCCAAATTCAAGGAAGCCACTGCTCCTGTCTATGAAATGTTTGCCGAAACCGTCGGTCAGGACAACATCGACAAGATCAAGGCTCTGAGCACCAAATAGCAACGTCATGAGTGGGGCAGACACATGTCTGCCTCAAGCCTCCACTTCAAGTCCATGCCCCGGGGTGTCCCCGGGGTGTGATCTGCTCCTCCCCACAAGGCAGCAACGCCGGTTGGGAGGCCATCAACGGGCTCGACTGCCCTTGATGTCGACTGATGCTCACTGATGCTTACTGGCGCTTTTCGGCTCTTCCCCCGCGCATGCAAGTCCTGACTGCAGCGGCGATGGGTCAGCCTTCCAAAGGTTTAAAAAATGGACAGTATTTTCAAACTCTTGCGCAAATTCCTGTATGGCATTTCTGTCGCCGCGATGATCGTCATGCTGGTGATCATTTTCATGCAGGTGATTACGCGCTACATCTTCGGTTTCTCGTTCGAATGGTCAGAGGAACTGGCACGCTTCCTGTTCGTCTGGGTCGTGTTTCTCGGGTCGGCCCTCATCATGGGTGAGGATGGTCATCTGGCCGTGGAACTTCTGCCTCGGTTGTTGAACGGAACCAAACCTGGCTTCCTGCTCAATCTCTTCATCAATGCCTGTGGCTATGTCTTCATCCTGCTCCTGATCGTTCAGGGCTGGAAAATGACGGAGACCATGACTTTCCAGACGTCGCCCGGCCTCAACATCTCGATGAGCTATGTCTATGTGATCATGCCGGTCTCCGGCGTACTGATGCTGATGTATCACGTCAAGGACACCATCAAGATCTTCCGCACCCTGATCAACGGTCCGGATGACGACGCTGCGATCAAGGCAGAGTAGGGGGATATCATCATGGAAATTGCACTTATTCTCGGTTTTGTGGTGCTGGCTCTGATCGGAGTTCCTGTTGCCTATGCGCTCACTCTGTCGGTCTCCTTCGTGCTGGTCTGGTATATGGACTTGCCGCAGGTTCTGATCACCAACAACCTTTTTGCAGGGATTGACTCCTTCTCCTTCATGGCGGTGCCCTTCTTCATGCTGGCCGGTGCCTTCATGTCGGCAGGGGGCGTGACATCGCGCCTCGTCAACGTAGCGCAGGCCATGGTTGGCTCCTTCACGGGTGGTCTGTCGCAGGCCGTTGCAGTGGCCGGGATGTTCTTTGCAGCTATTTCCGGCTCTTCTGCCGCCACCACGGCGGCCATCGGCTCGACGATGGTCAACGAGATGGAGCGGAAGGGCTATAAGCGCGAAATGGCCACCGGCATCGTTGCAGCCGCCGGAACTGTCGGTATTGTGATCCCTCCTTCGATCACCTTCGTGGTCTATGGGGTCATCGCCAACGTCTCCATCGGTGATCTGTTCATGGCTGGTGTTGTGCCCGGATTGGTCATGGGCGGCGTGATGTGCGGCATGGGCTGGTATCTTGCCAAAAAGAACCAGATCCCGCCCGATGGGTCCTTCTCCTGTGTTCGTCTCGGCAAGGCCGTCAAGGATGCCTTTTGGGCGCTGATGACGCCGGTCATCATCATCGGCGGCATCTATAGCGGGATCTTCACCCCGACCGAAGCCGCAGCGGTTGCTGCCGTCTATGGTATCGTCGTCGGCGTGTTCATCTATCGCGAGCTGAAGATCAAAGACTTCCCGCAGATCATCTTCAAGGCCGTGATCGGCACGACCCTGATCATGTTCCTCGTCGGTGCGGCCCGCGTCTTTGGCTGGCTGATGACCAACCTGCAGATCCCGCACATGGTCGGGGAAGCGGTGACCCATGTGACAACGTCGCCGATCTTCTTCCTGCTGATCATGAACGTGTTGCTGCTGGTTCTGGGGACACTCGTCAATGCTTCGGCTGCGGTTGTCATCCTAACGCCGATCTTTCTGCCGGTCGCCATGAGCATGGGCATTGATCCGATCCACTTTGGCGTGGTCATGGTCGTGAACCTTGCTATCGGCTGCATCACGCCGCCTGTTGGGCTCGACCTGTTCGTGGCCAGTGCCATAACCAAGGTGCCACTTGAGAAGGTGATGAAGGCGACAACGCCCTATCTGTTGGCGCTGATTGCGGCGCTGCTGTTCATTACCATGGTGCCAGCGGTCTCGACCACGTTGCCTTACCTCTTCAAATAAGGCTCTTCCCGAGATGTCGCTGCCTGTGTTGTGGGCGCAGGTCAGCGACGAAAATGGCCCGGATGGTATTCCATCCGGGCCATTCTTCTTTTGGACTTGTCTCGACAGTGAGATCAGGAATAGCGATAAGGCACGCCAGCCTTTTCCATGACCTGATTGTATTCCTTGAAGATGTCGATGACTTTGCGGGCGCGTTCGTTCTTCGAAGCCAGTTCTTCCCAGAATTCCTCGGCGTCCTTGACGACGGTGTCCCATTCGGCAGCCGGAATGGTGGTGAGTTCCATCTTGTCGCCATGGACGCGCAGGTTGGCTTCGCCACCCCAGTACCAGACCTGACGATAATAGTGCGACTGGTCGATGGTGATCTTGTAGAGCTCCTGCAGATGTGGCGGCACTTTTGCCCAGCTCTCCGAGTTGACGAAGTAGGAACCGCACCATGCGCCGGTGACGTTGTTGAGCAGGGCGTAGTTGCAGACGTCAGCCCAGCCCACTTCGTAGGCTTCGGTAAAGCCGCACCATGCAACGCCGTCGAGTTCGCCGGTCTGAAGAGCCACTTCCACGTCTTCCCAAGGCACAGTCACAGGGATGAGGCCGTAACGGGCGAGGAAGCGGCCTGCGGTCGGTACGCCGAAGACGCGTTTGCCAGCCATGTCAGCAAGGGAGTTGATCGGATCTTTGGTGAAGATGTGGCAGGGGTCCCAGGCACCAGCGGAAATCCATTCAACGCCTTCGATCTCGTCGTAGGCTTCCTTCCAGATCTTGTCGAGGCCGTAACGCTGGAACAGAACCGGCAGGTCGAGGCTGTAACGGGTGGAGAAGGGGAAGTAACCGCCGAAGTCAGCGACATCAGCCGGAGAGGCCATGGTGGCATCGTCGGACTGCACGGCATCGAGGGTGCCGTTCTGCAGCGAACGGAACAGCTCGGAGGTCGGGACCAGCTGGTCGGCGTAGTAGAGTTCGATTTCCATCTCGCCGTTGGCGGCCTTGTTGAAGGCATCGATTTGCGGCTTGATCACGTGGGCGCCGAGAGGGGCACCGGAGTAAGACTGCAGGCGCCATTTGATCGGGGCCTGAGCCTTGACGATGGCCGGAGCTGCGAGGGTGGCGGCGCCACCCAGACCGGCGGTTTTCAGAAAATTACGTCTCGAAGTCATTTTTGTCTCCTCAAGAAGGCTAAAAGGGATTGCAGGCGGGCTTCAGCCCGCTCATTTTCTCGTTAGGACGGGCATAGCCCGGTTAAGTGCCCCAATCATTTGCCGTAGACATAATCCGGGAGCCACAGGGCGATGTCCGGGAATAGCATCAACAGCATGAGCGACAACACCATGAGCCCGACGAACGGAATGATGGAGGCATAGATGTCGCGAATACCGATGGTGGGCGGTGCCATGGCCCGCATCAGGAACAGGTTGTAGCCGAATGGCGGGGTCATGTAGGCGATCTGGGTGGTGACGGTATAGAGCACGCCGTACCAGATGAGATCGAAGCCGAGGACCTTCACCAGCGGCACATAGAGCGGTGCCACGATGACCAGCATGGCCGTATCATCAAGGAAGGTGCCCATGACGAGGAAGCTCAGCTGCATCAGGATCAGGATGGTCCAGGGATCGAGGCCGAGCTGTTCGGTGAACAGGAACTTGATCGCATTCACGGCACCAAGACCGTCGAACACGGCGCCGAAGCACAGGGCCGCGAGAATGATCCACATAAACATGCAGGAGATAGCAAGGGTCTGGCGAACCGAGGTCTCGAACACCTGCCAGGTCATGCGACGCTTGAGGATGGCCGCGACGAAGGCCGTCATGGCACCGATGGCCGAGCTCTCCACTAGCGAGGTGTAGCCGCGGACGAAGGGGATCATCATGGCAAAGAAGATGGCCAGTGGCAGAAGGCCTGCGCTCAGCAGCCGCAGCTTCTCTTTCATGGGAACGCTGGCCGCTTCCGCCTTGTCGATCGCCGGTCCCAGATGGGGCTGGAAGTGGCAGCGGATGGCAATGTAGAGGACGAACAGGCCCGCCATCATCAGGCCGGGGATGACGCCTGCAAGCCAGAGCTGACCAACCGGCTGGCGAGCGATCATCGCATAAAGCACCAGCACCACCGATGGCGGCACCAGAATGCCTAACGAGGAACCGGCCTGGATGACCCCCGTCACCATCCGCTTGTCGTAGTGTCTCTTGAGCAATTCAGGCAGCGCAATGGTCGCGCCGATGGCCATGCCTGCGACCGACAGGCCATTCATGGCCGAGATCAGGACCATCAGGCCGATCGTGCCGATGGCAAGGCCGCCGTTTATCGGTCCCATCCAGACATGGAACATCTTGTAGAGGTCATCCGCGATCTTGCTCTCGGAGAGCACGTAACCCATGAAAATGAACATGGGCAGGGTGAGCATCGGATACCATTTCATGACCTTCATGGCCGCAGCGAATGGCAGGTTGGAGCCGCCGGTGCCCCATAGCAACAGCGCTGCGATGGTCGCGATGCCGCCAATTGCGCCGAAGACCCGCTGCCCGGTGAGCAGCATCAGCATCAGCGACGAAAACATCAGAATGGCGATCATTTCCTGTGACATCAGGCAGTTGCTCCTCTTAGTCGGGCAATGTCCTTGATCAGCTCAGAAATCGCCTGAAGCAGCATAAGGAAGAAACCGAAACACATCATGGCCTTGACGGGCCAGATGTAGGGCCGCCAGAGGCTGGGATTCCGCTCGCCATACTCGAGGGAATAGCTGGTGGATTCGATGCCGCCATACAGCAGAACACCGAGATACAGGATCAGCAGAAGAATGGTGAAGCTGTCGAACCAGGCGCGTTTGCGCAGGGACCAGTTGCCATAGAAGAGGTCCATGCGGACGTTGGCGCCAAGTTGGATCGAGTAGGGGCCGCCCATGATGTAATAGGCGGCCAGCGCAAACTGGGCGACCTCAAGGGTCCAGAAAGCCGGAACGACAAAAAGTGCCTTTGAAATTGTTGACCAGAGCAGGATGCCGACGATCGCGAAGACGCCGTACATCATCACGCGCCCGATGTAATAGTTGATGCGATCGACCACGCGCACGTAGCCAACCGCGAACGGATGCATGTCTGCGGTTTTGAATATTTCTTCAATTTCTAACATTGCGCCCCCGATTGCCCGGAGCGCATGTCCAACGGTCGCTCATGAACGACTGTCAGACGCCATCTGGAGTCCTGCATATTGCCCTCTGTCTTATTTTTCTGCCAGACTTGCAGGAAATTGCGAATTTGCAAAGAGTAAAATGATCAAATGGACATAAAATTCTAAAATCTGTTGAAAATAAATGAGTTAAAACACTAAGTATATGCTTATGTCTATGACCAAATCAACAAAAATGGGTGATAAAATCTTTATCGGGCCTGCGCAATATGAGCGGCACCAATGGGGTTGGTCATGTACGTGGATGCTGATCGCGCTTTCGTCAGGACTGGCGCAGAGCCGAACCGCCATTTGGTTGGTCTTGGTTGCGACTGCATCGCTGGAGCCTATGCAAGTCCCGTTCCAGTTTGGCCTAAAGTCTAAAGTGAAATCGATTGCGACGAGCTGCTCTCATGACGGAGCAAAAATGCCGGAAAACGGCCAAGAATTCGATAGTGGGGAGGGCAAGGAATTGCAGGATTTACAGCGCGCAAACTTCGCCATTGCTCCATTTCTGGGCAATCGTGATGGCCTGCCTAAATTTTAGCAGGTGCGCCATATTCTGCTGCTTGCATGACTTGTGTTCAAAATCGATTTTCGCCGAGATTGACTCGCCTGTCTGTTCGGCAGCAAGGCTCAAAGTGCCAAGTCCTGTCAGCTCGGGAATGCGGGCACGCCTTATGCCTCGACCGGTTGCATTGGCGAGGAATTGGGTGAAGTAAGTGTTGCCGCTCATGCCGCCGTCGATGAGTAGATCACCGCTTATCGGCAGGCATTCATTCATCGCTTCGATGACTTCTGCCGCTCTGAGGGCCACGCCTTCGAGGAGGGCTTGCATCAGGTCGGTCGGGTGATGCTCGATTGACAGGCCAAGCCAGCAACCGCGGGCGTCTGTCTGCCAGTGCGGGCAGCCAAGGCCGGTGAGGGCCGGGACGAAGGCGAGGCCTCGTTCAATGGCCGGAGAGGCTTCGAAACTGTTGATCTCGTTATAGCTTTTGAAGAGGCCGAGGGAGCGTCCCCAATTGACCGCAGCACTGGCGGAAAAGACGCCGCCGTCGAGGGCGTAGGTCGGCCTTTGGCCCTGCATTTGCCAGGCCACGGTGGGGAGCAGGCCAAGGTCGGGTCGGTTGATGATCGTGTCGCCGGTGACCATCAAAGCGAAGGCGCCGGTGCCGAACGTGATCTTGGCTTGGCCTTTGTCCCGACAACCGAAACCGTAGAGCGCTGCTTGCTGATCGACGATGCTTGCGGTGACTGGCACAGAACCCTGTTCGGTCTTGATCGCGCCAAAGTCGCCGGTGGTGGGTACGATTTCCGGCAGGCATTCCATCGGGACGCCAAAGAGGCTGCACAGCGTTTCGTCCCAGGTGAGCGTTTCAAGGTTCATCAAGGAGGTGCGGCTTGCGGTGGTCGCGTCGGTCACGCATCTGCCGGTGAGGCGATGAAGAAAGAAGGCGTCGGTGGTGCCGAGGCGAAGGGTGCCGCGTTGGTGCGCTGCCTTTGCCTTGGGATTGTGTGTGAGAATCCAGCTCAGTTTGCTGGCGGAAAAATAGGGATCAAGCGGCAGTCCGGCTCTGGCTAGCGTTTCGCTTTCCGCGCCATCCTTTCGCAAGGTGTCGAGTTCGGCTGCCGTCCGGTTGTCCTGCCAGACAAGGATCGGGGAAAGCGCTTCGCGCGTCTCGGCATCCCAAGCAAGGCAGCTTTCGCCCTGATTGTCGATGCCGATGGCATCAAGGGGGCCATGGGCGCTGATGCAGGCCTCGATACAGGTGAGGATGTTGGCGACGATCTCTTCGGGGTCGTGCTCAACACAGCCGTCCTTGGGGTAATGCTGCTGATGCGGAATGGCGTGGACCACTTCGATCTGGCCATCGTCGCCGACCATGATGGCGCGTGTGCTGGTCGTGCCCTGATCGATGCTGGCGATGCGCATGGTCTGAGGTTCCGGTGTCTAGGCTTCGATTGTCAGTTCAATGTCGCTGTCCGATGCCGATTTGGAAATGGCCTCGAGCGGAAAGAGCGCGCGACGGACCGGGCGAGACTTGATCGGCGCGGACCAGAGCAACTGGCTCCCGGAGCGGGCAACAAGCTGGCCGTTGACCGGCGTGTTGACGCTGATCTGCATGCTGTCCATGCCGGTGATCGTCTGCATGGCGGACAGGCGTTGCGGGACGACAAACCTCAGCGCCGGATCTTTTGCGATCAGTCGGATTGCACTGCCTGAATCCTCAAGGTCGCCCGAGAGGTCGGCGAGGATATGGCGGGCGGTGGCGACGCCCTCGTGCCAGCAGAAGCCCGATGTCTCGACGGGTCGTAGCAGGTTGCCCGCGGAATAATAGGCAGGATCGGAACAGCGGCCGAACTGGTCGATGGCCGGGCCGCCGGTGCCGGGATCGACCTCAATCGGGCTGTCGCGCAGCAGGGCAGCCTCGGGGCGGAACTGGCCGGAGATGATGGCGCCGTCGCATTCGATTTCCCTCGTGGCACCGTCGGAGGAGGTGAAGCGAATGGCCTCTACCTATTCGGAGCCCAGAATCTGCGGATCCCTGATGCCTGAGTGCAGCGCCATGCCACTGATCGTCAGATAGGGGCGAAGGATTGATTGGGCGACAAGGCCATCGCGTTCTTCCAGCATGGCGATCGGGCGAATGCCCATGTGGCGGCAGGTGTTGATGGCGGAGAAGGACACAAGCTCCGACCCCAGTATCACGGGACGGGCGAAGGGTTTGATGCCCTTGAGATAGACAAGAGACTGCAGGGCGGCGGTCGACAGGATGCCGCCAACGCGATCGCCGCTGATGAAGCGCTGGGAGCGGCTGCTTTCGCGCACGCCGGTGCAGAGCACGACGCGGCCTGCCTTGATCTGAGAGGTGCCCTTGTCGGTCGCAATATCTAGTCGCCCGCTCGGGTGGAGCTTGGTGACGGTGGTGCCGGTGCGGATGTCGACGCCATGTCTGAGGGCTGCTTCCACATTGCGCTTGGCATAGGCGGGGCCCTTGAGCAGGCGTTTATATTCTCTCACGCCGAAGGGATAATGGCCGCAATGGCGCGGGATGCCGCCTGCCTCGGTTTCGCGCTCAAGGATTGTAACCTTGGAAATGCCCTGACGCTTGAGTTCCGTCGCGAGGGCCAGTCCCGCCGTTCCACCGCCAACGATGGCGACGTCGCAGGTTTCGGCTTTTCCAGACTTGCTCTTGATCTCACTCATGGGTGTTGCCCCCATCGGTGATTTTGGATTTGGCGCATGTGTTGCCGGAGAAGGGGTGTTTCAATCTCCCCTCGGTCATTGCGGTGAGTTCGGCGGTGCAATAGAAGCCCTGACAGCGACCCATGGTGGCCCGTGTTCGGCGCTTGAGGCCCGATGGGCTGTTGGGGGGCAAGGGGCCGTCGAGGACTCGCTCGATTTCGCGCCGGGTGACCAGCTCGCAGTGGCAGACGATGCCGCCGTTGCCCGGTTCCTGCCAGTCTCTTGGGTGGTAGTTGGAGAGCCGATCCAGCTCGGGCAAGATCGGGGTCTCGATAGGGGCATCAGAAAAGCCCTCGTGACTGATCTTGTCGGAGATGTGACTGGCGATGCCAAGAGCGGCGGTGAGGCCTGTCGAGCGGATGCCGCCAACGGTCACGTAGCTCTGATTGTCGTGGAAGGTGATCTGGTAATCTTGGAATTCGGACGCGGGCCTGAGGCCTGCATAGGCTGTCGTCACCTCGCAATCAGCGAGTTTGGGGATCATCTCGATGCCCCGGTCGCGCAGCATCATCAGGCTTTCCCGATTGGTCGAGGCATCCGTGCGGCTCGGCTGGTCCTCTGCGGTCGGACCAACCAGAAGGTTGCCGAAGATGGTGCGGCAGATGACGATGCCTTTTGTCTTTTTCGTCGGAACGGGGAGCAGGATAGCCTTTACGAGGTCAGAGGCTATCTTGTCGAAGACGACAAACTGTCCCTTCCTTGGGGTGATGGTGAAGCGCTTCGTGCCGATCAGCCTTTCATCGACGATATCGCCATAAAGCCCGGCGCAATTGATGACCTGAGCTGCCTTGATGGGGCTGCTGTTCGTTTCGAGGTGCCAGATGCCGTCGCTGAAGGTGCCTTCCAGCACCTCCGTATCGGTGAAGAGTTCGGCTCCGTTCAGGACCGCCTGATGAAGATAGGCGTGGGCCGAGGTCCATGGGTCGATCAGATATTCGCGCGGGACTTCGAAGCCGCCAAGCAAATGGTCAGAGAGATGGGGCTCGCGGGCGAGGATTTCCTCGCGGCTCAGCATCCTGACGTCTGGCACGCCATTCTTATGGGCCTTTTCAACGAGGCCGGGGAGTGTTTCCAGCTGGGTTTCATCCCATGCCAGAACGAGGGCACCGCTCTTCAGAATGGGCAGTCCCAGCTCCTTGGCCAGAACCTGATACTCGGCATGGCCTGCCTTGACGCATTGCAGCTCGAGGGATCCCGGAGGAGCGTCGAAGCCGGTGTGCAAGATGGCGCTATTGCCCTTGGATGCGCCGGACAGGACATCGTGGCCCTTCTCGATCAGGGCGACCTTGGCGCCGTCAAGGGTCAAGCGTCTTGCCATGGCGCAGCCAACAATGCCTGCCCCGATGACGGCGACATCGAAGTCTACTGTCTCTCCGGTTGCGTTCTCTGGTCGGGTGGGGTCGAGGGCTGGCATGGATCGTGCTTCCGCCTTGAATGGATGCGTGATGTAGGGACTTCGCCCTTGAAGCGGGGTGTCCAGCAATTGAGATATCACAATGGGCTTAAATTCAACATAATTTATTTCATTTTTGCATGTTATTAACATGTTGATATATAATATTAAAAATAGATAATTTTCTATCTGATCAAAAGATAGGCATAAATTGACATTAAAATTGGCGGTCTGGTTGATGGGGCGGGGAGGTGTTGCCGTTGGAGATTTTCAGCAGGGCGAGCCTGTTGTCGACAGGATTCTGACGTCGGTTCTCTTATGGGGCGAAGCGCGTGATCTGCCTTTGTCGGGTGGCCTTTTCTGCTGCGAACCGCGTGCTGATCAGACGATCAATCCCGGTCGGATTGCTCGATCTTTCAAAATGTTCGCTTGCATTCGGTGGTGCAACATTGTGAATATGGAACAGCGTCTAATAAGGAAATTCCAGAGTGACCGAGCCCAAGACTTCGATCCGCCCCAGTTATCGACGAGCCGCAATCCGGGACTATATCGAGAAGCGCGGTCAGGCTTCCATCGAGGAGCTGGCGCAGAAGTTCACCTCCTCGACGGAGACCGTTCGGCGCGATCTGAAGACCCTTGCGGACGCTGGTCAGATCCGCAAGATCCACGGCGGGGCCTGTCGTCTCGACGTCAGCGAAGAAGGGCCTTTCGAGGCTCGGATGGCGCGAAATACCTTGGCAAAACAGGTGGTTGCGGAAAAGGTGCGGGAGCTCGTGATGCCCGGGCAGACGCTGTTCATCGACACAGGTTCGACCACGCTGATCTGTGCTCAGCTGCTCGCCCGGATCCGCAAGCTTCGTGTCGTGACCAATTCGGTGCTGATCGCTGATGTCTTTGCAAAGGGCAGTGGCGAGGCTGATGTGACCCTGCTTGGTGGACGGTTTCGCAGCGACAATCATCAAACGGTCGGGGCCGAAACCGTGCAGGAGATTCGGAATTTCCAGCTCGATCATGCCATGCTGACTGTCGGGGCCATCGATGGGGATGGGCTTCTCGATATCTCGGAGGAAGAGGCGCAGGTGGCGCGGGCGATGATCCGCTCTTCGCGCACGCTGACTGTCGTTGCCGATCTGTCCAAGCTCTGCGCCAAGGGGCAATATCGCCTGTGCGGGTTCGAGGATGTCACCAATCTGGTGCTGGATGAAAAACCGGATTCCAGCTTTGTCGAGCGGGTCACCAAGGCGGGTGTGACCCTCTATTGATCAATCACGCGGCAGGCCTGCCTATTTTCCTTGCTTGTGTCCTGTCCTCTCGCCGCAGCATACTGGCGGCGATCGTTTCAAAAGTCTGGCCCTTTCCTTGGCGATGAGCTGAGGATGAAAGGCTGGCGCTGCACGACCGGAATGAAGACCATGGTCCAATATGCAATCACGCTGGGTGGTGAGCGCCACCAGTTTCCCGATCTCAAGACACTGATGGCCATTGCCTCGTCGCCCAAGTCTGGCGACTATCTTGCTGGCATCGGTGCGCCGACAAACGAGAAGCGGGTTGCTGCTCGCTATTGTCTCGCCGACATGCCGCTGAAGATCTTTCTTGAGGATCTTCTGGTGCCCTATGAGTCGGATGAGGTGACGCGGCTGATCATCGATCAGCACGATCAAGACGCCTTTGCGCCGGTGTCGCACATGACCGTCGGTGAGTTTCGGGATTGGCTGCTCTCCTATGAGGCGACGCCATCGGTTCTCAAGGCGCTGGCGCCGGGGCTGACGCCCGAAATGGTGGCTGCTGTCTCCAAGATCATGCGCAACCATGATCTCATTGTCGTGGCCAACAAGATGGAAGTGGTCACCAAATTTCGCACGACCGTCGGCCTGACGGGGCGGCTGTCGAGCCGCCTGCAGCCAAACCATCCGACCGATGATCCTGAAGGGGTTGCCGGTTCGACCCTTGACGGGCTTCTCTACGGTGTTGGCGATGCGGTGATCGGCATCAATCCGGCAACGGACAATCTCGAGGCCTGCACGAACCTGATGATCCTGTTCGACCGGCTCAGGGAAAAGTTTGACATTCCCATGCAGTCCTGCGTGCTGACCCATGTCACCACCTCCATTCAGGCCATCGAGAAGGGTGCGCCTCTGGATCTGGTGTTCCAGTCGATAGCCGGTAGCGAGGCGGCGAACGAGGGCTTCGGCGTCGATCTCAAGGTTTTGCAGGAAGGATACGATGCGGCCCTTGGTATGAAGCGCGGCACGGTTGGCGAGAATGTGATGTATTTCGAGACCGGGCAGGGCAGTGCGCTGTCTGCCAATGCTCATCACGATGTGGATCAGCAGACCATGGAAGCGCGGGCCTATGGGGTTGCGCGTCACTACAAGCCGCTTCTGGTCAATACGGTCGTCGGTTTCATCGGGCCGGAATATCTGTTCGATGCCAAGCAGATCATCCGCGCTGGTCTTGAGGATCATTTCTGCGGCAAGCTGCTCGGTGTGCCGATGGGGGTTGATGTCTGCTACACCAACCATGCAGAGGCCGATCAGGACGATATGGACAATCTGATGGTGTTGCTCACCTCCGCCGGGGTCAATTTCCTCATTGCCGTTCCCGGTGCGGATGATGTGATGCTCAATTACCAGAGCCTGTCCTATCATGACATTGTCAGTCTCAGGCACCAGTTCAACCGCCCGCCTGCGCCAGAGTTTGAGGCATGGCTGAAGACGATGGGGATGCTCGATGAGAACGGACGGCTTGCGCCGATATCCCTGACCAGTCCGACATCCAGCAATCTTCTGTCCTACAAGGTGGCCAAATGAGTGATCTGATTGAACTTGATCCCTTCCGCCGCTTCCGAGAGGTCACCCGCGCCCGGATCGGTATTGGCCGGACCGGTGACGGGATTCCGACAAAAGCAGTGCTTGATTTCCAGCTTGCTCATGCTCGGGCGAGGGATGCCGTGCATGGGCAAGTTGACTTCGTCGCAATGGCGGACCGGCTTGCGCCACTTCCGACCCTTAACTTGCGCTCAAAGGCGTCTGATCGGTTGACCTATCTGTCCCGGCCTGATCTCGGTCGGGAGCTAGATGAAAGCTCGCTTGAGGATGCACCTGAGGGGCCGTTCGATGTGGCCTTTGTCATTGCGGATGGCCTTTCTGCTTCCGCGGTCGAGGCCCATGCCGAAGCTGTGCTCAAGGAGAGCCTTGCCCTGCTCAAGGGGCTGACAATTGCTCCGGTCGTTCTTGCAGAGCAGGCGCGCGTGGCGTTTGGTGATGAGGCCGCCGCGGCGCTTGGTGCGCGCCTCGTTGTGGTGCTGATCGGAGAGCGCCCCGGGCTGACGACGCCGAGCAGCCTTGGGGCCTATCTCACTTATAGTCCCCGCAAGGGTCGGCTCGACAGTGAGCGCAACTGCATTTCCAACATTCACGATGATGGACTCTCGCATCAAGCGGCGGCACACAAGATCGACTGGATCGTGCGTGAAGCAATCCGCTTGCAATTGACTGGAGTGGATCTGAAGGAAAATTCCTCGGATGCGAGCCTGTTGATCGATGGCGCGGATGAATGATAACAATCTGATTTATATATATTAATTCTCATTATTCTCAAAAGGGTCGGCCTCAGACAAGAGGTTGGCCCTTTTTGGTTTTGCCTGCTCCCTTAGTAGTCAGCAGTTGGAGCTAAGGGAACCAATTTCTTCTTCATGCATTGATTTCCCGAGAACGGCGAGCTGAACCAGACGCTTCCGGCACTGGTCAGCGCGAGTTGAAAATCGGATTTGAATGAAGGAGACAAGACCCAATGAAACGCGCAAAGAAATTGCTTTTCGCTGTGGCCTTTCCGGCCATGATGATCGGTTCCGGCGCTCTGGCCCAAGGTGTCGAGCGGATTGAGGTTGGTCGCCTCGATTGTGCCGTCAGAGGTGGGGATGGCTTTATCTTCAATTCGACCAAGGATCTGTCCTGCACCTTCCATCCCGCCAACCCGGATGCACCTGATGAGCCTTATTTTGGTGCCATCAGCAAATGGGGCCTCGATGTCGGCGAATCCGAGAATGGTGTGATTTCGTGGCTGGTGCTGGCTCCCACCAAGGATGATTTCCGTCCCGGTGCACTGTCTGGGGATTATGCCGGGGTAAGCGCCGAGGCGACGGTTGGTGCCGGTGTTGGCGCCAATGTCTTGCTTGGTGGGTCTGACGAGACCATTGCCCTGCAGCCGCTCAGTGTTTCGGCTCAGACGGGACTCAATTTTGCGCTCGCCATCAGCCAGATGGAGCTGCGAAGCCTTGCGGATTGATCCGGCTTTGCCTGCGCCAGTCCAGCCCGGATTTGGCGAGGGCGTCAGTTTTCATCAATCAACAGTGTATCCCACTAGCTTATAATCTACAGGAGTTTCACCATCATGTTCGGATATAGCCTTCTTGGCCTGCTCATTCTGATTATCGATATCTATGCCATCATCAAGACCTTGCAGAGCGGCGCCAGCACCGGTGCAAAGCTGCTCTGGATCCTCGGTATCCTGATCTTCCCGGTTCTCGGCGCCATCGTCTGGTTCTTTGCCGGACCGCGCGGTGGCCGCCCGATTACGATCTAGATTTTTTTGACCCGCTCGCGAGTGGAATGGTGATCTCGATTGTCAGACCGTGATCTTCATAGCGGCGCTCGATCGTGCCGCGCAACTCGCCAATAATGTTGGCGTCAATCAGTTTGGTCCCGAAGCCCTTGTGGCTCGGGGCCTTTATTGTGTCTTCACTCTTCTCTTCCCACAGTAGGGTGAGGATGCGCTTCTTGCCCTTGATCACGACATTCCAGCTGACGGACAGGGCTTTGGAATTGCTGGCGACGGAGCTGTATTTCAGGGCGTTGGTTGCCAGTTCGTGGAAGGTCAGGGCCAATGCCTGCACGGTGGTTTCGTCGAGGTCGACCTCGGGCCCGGCAATGCGATCCTTGATGCCATTCTCGCCCAGAACCTGCTCCAGTTCCTTGGCGATGAGATCGAACAGGTCGGCGCGCTGCCAGTGTGAGCGGGTCAGGGCGTCCTGTGCGTTGGCCATCGCCTGAAGGCGGGCGTTGAAGGACTCGGCGAACTCCTCGATGGTCTCGGAATGGCGGGCCGTCTGACGGGACATGGCCAGAATGCGAGCAATCGAGTTCTTGATCCGGTGCTTCATTTCCTGAAGCAGCAAATCCTTTTCGCTGAGACTCTTTTCCGACATCTCCCGCATGGTGTGGGCGGTTCTGATGGCGCGGATCTGCGAATGGATGATCCAGGCCAGCATCGTGGCCAGCAGCAGGAAAATGCCCGCAGACACATAGGGAGCTATCTGCTCGACATCCCAGCCCGTCCGGCGCAACATCCGGATGTTCAGGACCCAGGTCCTGCCGGCAACGTCGAGAGTGCGGGTCTGTGCCATGGCGTCATCAAAGCGGTCGTCCTCATCGAAAGACTCGGACTTGTAAAGAATGGTCGCCTCATCCTGATCGTCATGGGCCTCGATGGCAACGGGTAGGTGCGGGCTCTGGTCGAGCGCTTTGGCAAACAGATCACCGGCGCGGAATGGGGAGTAGATAAGCCCCTTTGCCGGTTTGGTGAAGCTGGAGGGGGCGCGCATGTCTTCGGGGTTTTCATCGCGCTGATAAGGCAGGTACAGCAAGAATCCCGGTTGCTTGATTGATGAGATCTCCTGCACCAGCATAACAGGTGCTGATGCTGTCACGTTGCCGCTGGCAAAGGCCTTTCTGATGGCATTGCGTCTGGTCTCCTCCGAGAACATGTCGTAAGCGATCGCAGCCTGATTGCGGGCGTCCATGGGTTCAAGCAGGACGATGGGCGTGCGGTAGCTCTGGTCGGTTTCCGGCCAGACCTTGGTGTCGACATCATGATAAAGTTGGAGGATGGTGTTGAGCGCGTCTTCCTGACCGGTTTCGATCCACTCAGCAAAGCCGATGCCCTGCAGGCCGGGATAGCGCACATTGATGTCCATGCCGTCGACGATCTGATGAAAGCGCGTCTCGTTGATGCGGTTCTGGGTTGCCTGAAAGAAGGCGTTGGTTGCACGCAACAGGGCTTCTGCCTCGTCGAGGCGGCCCGAGATCCTGTCAACAGTCTGGTCGGCCAGATCCTGGGCTCTGAGGTCCTTGTTGACCGTGGCGCTGTTGTAGAGTGTGAGGGTGATCCCTGATCCGATTATGAGGACCGTGGAAAAAACAATCGGAGCTATCAGTCTGTGCATGCGTTTATAAATATATCCAAATCTCGACCACGGTGTGTCGAGGTCTTGTTCTTGGACTGAGTATAGAGACGGCAATGCGCCTTGGCATGTTAAATCTGCTTCATTTCAGAGTTTATGCCTGTAAAAATTCCGAATGACACTCCGTGAAACAGGTAAGTTTTCCGTATTAAAATCATGGATTGTACGTATCTTTGCGGTTCCTTGGTATTTTTGCTTCTGTGGAACTATTCCCCGACGCAGACGTTGAAGGAATGAAGACCTCAAACGGGTCTGATCATTGACTTAAACTTCAAGCAAGGGAGTAAAATCATGAATTGGAATCAGGTTGAAGGCAATTGGGAACAGCTCAAGGGTAAGGTTCAGGAACAGTGGGGCAAGCTGACCAACGATGATGTCGATATCATCGCAGGCAATCGCAAGCAGCTCGCTGGCAAGATTCAGGAGCGCTATGGCAAGGCTCAGGAAGAAGCCGAGCGCGAGATCGACAGCTGGATCTCCCGTCACTGACCCTGACATTCGAGACGATTAAAATGCGAGGTCCTTATCGGGGCTTCGCTTTTTTTTATGCCTGACGTCAGGGCGCGTGGCTGGCGAAGATATCTGAGAAAAAGGGGAGCTGTTCGACGCAAAAGAAAAGCGGTCCTGCCGGAAGCAGAACCGCTTTTGTGAGAGTGTTGGCCATGGGGCCGATTATCGCCCTCTGAGCAGATGGGCAAACAGGGATAGGACAAGGAATACAAAGAATAGGACGAACAGAATCTGAGCGATACCTGCCGAAGCCCCTGCAATTCCACCGAATCCCAGCACCCCTGCAATAACGGCGATGATAAAGAATACCAAAGCATAATAAAGCATGTCGTTTCTCCTTTCCAAGTGCCTATATAACGTTGATCTTGGGGAGATGGTTCCATGTTTTATTTGATTTATTTGGTGCTCCCTGTACTTTCAAAGAAGAGGGCCTGACTAATCAGGGCCTTGACCATATCTTCGTTGAACGGCTTGGTGACAAGGAAGGTCGGCTCGGGGCGTTCACCTGTCAGCAGCCGCTCGGGGAAAGCGGTGATGAAGATCACGGGGATATCGCTATCCTTGAGGATGTCGTTCACCGCATCGATACCTGACGAGCCGTCGGCGAGCTGGATATCGGCCAGAACCATCTTCGGCTTGTCGCTGTGGTAAAGCTCGATCGCCTCGCTGTGGGTGCGGGCAATGCCGGTCACCCGGTGACCGAGGCTTTCGACCATCTGTTCGATGTCCATGGCGATGAGAGGCTCATCCTCAATGATCATGATATCGGTCGCAACCTGTCGGGAGATTTCTTCCGATGCCTTGGCAAGAAGGCTTCCGACTTCTTCGTCGTTCAGATCCAGTATCGTCGCGATCTCACCTGTCGAGAATTCCTCGACCGATGTCAGAAGGAAGGCCTGTCGTGCGGACGGCGAAACCATTTGCAGGTTGCGCGCGGCGCGGCTCTCCCAGCCATAGGGAGACTCGGCCGTCGGCACTTCGACATTGGCACTTTGATAAATCTGGGTGAAGATCTTGTAGAGGGAAACACGGTCATTGCCGGTTTCCGGGAAGAGTGTGACGTCGGCGATCAATGCCTCCAGAGTGGCAGCCACATAGGCATCGCCCGAGGTTTGAGATCCCGTCACAGCGCGTGCATAACGCCGCAGATAGGGAAGATGTGCAGCAACGCGGGTAGAGAGCGTCATCCGAAAGCCTTTCCTTGATGGCACTTGATGGCAGATTTTGCCAAAATTGATTGCTCAATATAGCGCTTCAACTCGTGAGCAAGAAAAAAGTTCCGCAACCATCGGAACTTTTTTGACATTGAGGCGTTTTCATAGCGAAACTGAGGAAACTCTCTGACCTGAGTGGTGTCAAGAATGGTAAGTAACGGAAGAAAAATGGCGGGGCTCAGCGCATCTGACATGTTGGGGCAACAGCTCCGAACGGGCGCAGACTGGGACCCCAATGACGCGATCTCGCAAAAGCTGAAAGCGCTCTATACGCATACTGAACAGGAGGCGATTCCTGATCGGTTCCTCGACCTGCTCGAACAGCTTGATGAAGCTGAACGAGTGGCCAAACATGGCAATGAGGGGTAACCAGATGCAGGAAACCGATAGAGGCTTCAAGCGCGAAATGCTTGCGGTGCTACCCAGCCTTCGCGCCTTTGCGATGTCTTTGTGCGGCAAACAGGACCGGGCCGATGATCTGGTGCAGGACACTGTCATGAAGGCCTGGGCCAAACAAGAAAGCTTTGAGGCCGGCACAAACATGCGGGCCTGGCTCTTCACCATCCTTCGCAATGAATTCTACAGCCAGATGCGCAAGGCCGGGCGGGAAATTCAGGACAGCGAGGGAACCTTCACCAACAATGTGGCGACCCAGCCGACCCAGCATGGCATGATGGACATGCAGGATTTCCGCAATGCTCTCTCCGAGCTCCCTGACAATCAGCGTGAGGCGATCATTCTCGTCGGTGCGTCTGGCATGTCCTATGAAGAGGCGGCCGAGGTTTGTGATTGCGCCGTTGGGACGATCAAGAGCCGGGTCAACCGCGCCCGTGCCCGCCTGCAGGAACTTCTGTCTCTTGATGAAGATGGTTCGTATCAGCCGGACGCAAGTGCTGCGTCGGTGATGTCTCAGGCCTTCGTCAGCTAGCGCCGGTCAGAGAGTTTCTTCGGCCGGTCTCTCTGGGTTGGGTTCCCGGCCGAAAAGGAAAACAGCGATCCTCCTGTTGGGGGAGCGCGGTTTTTTTTTTGTTGTCTCGTTTTTGATGAGCGGGAGGAACTCTAGTTGAGAAAGACGAGGGCAGCGTTGAGGTAGGTGGCGAAACCGACCCAGATCAGATATGGGGCAAAGAGAGCTGCCGCGATTGGCACCGTCTTCACGGCACGGATGAGAAAATAGACAATGGTTGCCAGCAGCGCGGTGATGACCAGCAGCCCCAGCATCAGACTGTGGGCAGAGAAGACGACAGGACTCCAGACAAAATTCAAGAGCATCTGCAATCTCCAAGCGGGCAAAAGCGTGCGGGCGTGATCGGAGCGGAAAGCATAGGCGCCGGCGATCCCGATCAGCACGTAAAGCATTGTCCAGACCGGGGCGAACAACCAGGATGGCGGCGTCAGGGCAGGCTTTGCAAGGTCCTGATACCAATTGCCGGGCAGGTTTGTCGCGCCAATGTAAAGGCCTCCGCCAAGGGAGATGGCAATAAAGGCGGTGAGTGTCAGGATCTTTTTGCGGGTCATCTTGTTGAGCTTTGGTCTGTTCTGTTTGATGGTTGCGGCCTTTGGCACTTCTCGATCAGGGGAGCGATTGCCGCCGCTGAACGAGAGACACCCATCCCGACCGGAAGGGGCGGGAGGGGTGTGAGCCATAGGCTGTTACGCAGTTGCCGGGTGATCGGTTCACTCGGCTGAGATGGCGCGCAACATCCACAGTGCCTTTTCGTGGAAGGTCAGGCGTGCGGTCAGCATGTCCTCGGTCACGACGTCGCCATGCTCGCCGGCAACGGCGGCTGCGCGTCGCATGGTGCGCACCAGACTCTCATGCATGCCGATGAGGTCGACGATCATGTCATAGGCCTTGAGGTCCTTGATGTCGCTACGCTCGGGCACAAAGGTCTCAAAGCTCAGCTGTTTGACCGGAGCCAGACTGTCAAGCGCGCGGATGCGCTCGGCAATCACATCAGCCGCCGCGAAGAGGTCGTTGTAATGCTCCTCGGTCAGTTCATGCAGGGACTTGAACAGCGGGCCTACCACGTTCCAGTGATAGATGTGGCTGATGATCGTCAGCTTATAGGTGGCGCCCAGAATGTCGGACAGGGCTTCGGACATGTCCTTGCGATAGGCTGTCTCGAGGCCAGTGTCGATTTCGGAGCTGTGCGGTTCGATTTGAAGGACTGCCTGTGCGGTAGACATGGTCTTCTCCTTTCAGTTCTCAATATGTTCGCTGCGGGAATGGGTCGTGCCTTGCTCAGTCTTTGCTGCGCGTGGCATACCCGGCGGCGGCAAGACCAACGCCCAGGATCAGAAGCAACAGGGGCGATGATGACATCTGACCCAAGAGGGCGCTGGTTGCCGCGATCTCTCTATTCTGTTCGCGCAGCACGGCCCGGCGAATGCGTCGGCGTCTTCTGCGCCTCATAACGATGAGCAGGATGAGTGCGCTCAGCAGGAACGCCAGTGCCCCCATGATGAGTGACGCTTCGATGGCGCCGAGTTGCTGCTCAAGAACCAGAAAGAGGGCGAGCATCGCAAAACCGGCACCAACCAGACAGATCACGCTGGCCAGCCCAAGCAGAAGACCATCTTCTGCCTGATCGCGTACCCTTGCCTTGAGGTCGGGGGCCAGCATGTCTGCCACGGTGGTTACGAACGCATACATGGTTTATTTGCGGCTCATCAGGCCGATCAGAAGGCCCACGCCTGCGGCAATGCCGACAGCGGCGAGCGGTTTCTTGCGGATTTCAAGCATCATGCGTGCCTCGGCACGGCCGACTTCCTTGTTGGCTTCACCCAGGACGTCGGTTGCCTTCTCCGCAACGGCCTGCAGGTTGGCTTTGGTGCGATCCTGAAACCGGATCACATCTTCGGAACCGCGTTTGGCAAGAAGCTTGCTGATGCCCGCGATGTCTTCGCGAAGCTGGTCGATCTGCTCGTTGATCGCCGCATCAGACGTGTTGGCAGTCTTGGTATTGGCAGAAGTCTGAGTAGATTTGTTGGCTACAGCCATGGTGCAATCTCCTTCGTTTTTGCAAAAAGTCATTTGCTTCGTTGGATGCAAAACCAATGCGGAGAGCGCGTTGAAAGTTCCTGATTTTTCCAGAAATTTTTTTCTCGTTTTTTGTGGAACCATTCGCATCATGGTGCGTTCATCCAGTGATGACGGGCTCGCGCGATCACTAAAACGATAACAACATCAACATCCGGGACGTTTAAATGTTCCGGATAGCAGTTCAGTTGATGCGCGGGATGAGGAATAATTCAACAATGGGGCAGTGACCTTTTTCATGGAAGAACAGTTAGATTCTCTCAATCAGAATGTCGACGCGGCGGTTCAGACGGTCAACGGGTTGACTGAAGGCTTCTTTGCATTGTTACCACAGGCTGCCATTGCGGTGGTCGTGCTGATCCTGATGGTGTTGATTGCCTCGGTGGTCAAGCGGGTCGTTAAACGGGTCGTGACCATGCGGGCGTCCGCCGGGGTAGGGACGGCTCTTAGCCGGATCGCCTACACGCTGACGATTTTTGCCGGGCTTCTGTTTTCTGTCGCAATCGTTGCGCCGAGCATCGGGGCTGCGGAGTTGTTGCAGGTTCTGGGCGTTGGTTCGGTTGCCATCGGTTTTGCTTTCCGTGACATCTTGCAAAATTTCCTCGCAGGTCTGTTGCTGCTGCTGCGCCAGCCCTTCTTTGAAGGTGACTGGGTGAAGTTTGGCAATCACGAGGGGATCGTGAAGGAGATCTCCACTCGCTCGACTTGGATCAAGACCTTTGACGGGCGCGATATTTCTATTCCCAATGGTGAGATTTTTACCAATTCGCTGACAGTCATGACGCGCGATCCGATGATCCGCAGTGATTATGAATTCGGTATTTCCTATGACGCGGATATCGAAAAGGCCAAGAACGTGATCCTTGAGGTCGCCAAGAAAGTGAAGGGCGTGTCCTCCGAGAAGGGGCCGGATATCGGTGTCTCCGATCTGGCGGATTCCTCGGTCAACCTGCGCCTTCGCTGGTGGACCACGACCGATGATGTCTATGGGGCCAAGCTGGAAATGCTGCAGAAAGTCAAGGAGGCGCTCGATGCTGCGGATATTCCCATCCCCTTTCCACATCGGCAGCTCATCCTCGACGATGATGCTCTTGAGGCAGTCGCGGCAAGGCATGGCGAGGCAGCCGTAGCCTAGCGTTCCAATTTGCGTACAACACGAGTTCGTTCAGACAGACAATGACCAACCCAGACGTTTTGAATGAAGATCTGATCTCCTTGATCGAGGATGAAGCCCGGCTCCGCACTGTGAAGCAGATTGCGGGGCTTGGCGTGTCTTCCGATCCCGATTTCGACACCGTAATCGATCTGATACAGACCAAGTTTTCTGCCGATGCCGTTTTTGTTGCGATTATCGGCAGGACCGAGGTCCATTATCAGGCGTCTACCGGAGAGCTTTTGCCGGAAGTCGAAGCCTGTGATGCGCTTGCCCGACGATGCCTTGAGGGCTTTTCAGGACCCATGCTTCTGTCGGCGGATGGCAAAGGGGTCGAAGAAGCTGTGCCGGTCTATGTCAGGGGCGTTCCGGTTCGTGTTGGCAGCCAGTTGCTGGGCAGCCTGTGTCTGATCGGCGTTGAGGAGCCGTCCGATGATGAAGCCGAAAGCGCGATGAGTAAGGATTTGCTGGCGCAGGCGTTGCTTCTTGGCTCTTTGTTCGAGTTGAAGCGGTCGGCCCGCAACAATGCCATGGCCGAGCTGCATCTCTCGCGCGCCAACGTGCGTTATGCGCTGGCACTCAAGGCTGGAGGGATCGCGACCTTCAGCTGGGACCGGGATGCTGCCATGATTGAATGCGACGAGCTTTCGCGGGAATTTCTGGATCTCGAAGGCGTTTCCCAGATTTCGACCCGGCAGTTGCTGCGACAGATTGATATAAATGATGTGCGCGGTGTTCGCGAGACTATGGATCAGATGCTGAGCAGCGACGAGGATGTGTCGTTCGAATTCCGTGTCCGTTCAACGGGCCGCTATCTGCTGGCTCTTTGCCATGTGCTCGAAAGTGATGATGAGGGCAAGCCGAGTAAGTTGCTCGGTGTGGTCATCGATCTGACCAATTCCAAGCAGTCCGAGGCGAAAATGCGCCTGCTGCTCCGCGAGGTCAATCACCGGGTCAAGAACATGCTCGCGATCCTGCAGTCTCTGGCCGGGCAGACCCTGCGTCATTCGCAGACACCGGAGGGCTTCACGCGGGCCTTCTCCGGTCGCCTGCAGGCTCTGGCCACATCGCACGGTCTGTTGTCGGATCAGGAATGGGATGACATCGAACTGTCGAACCTGCTCAGGACCCAGATCAAACCCTATTCCAGTCATTTCGACGAGCAGGTGCTCATTGAGGGGCCCAGCTTCTCGGTTGATGCGGACACGGCCATCGCGTTGGGGCTTGCGGTGCATGAGTTGGCAACCAATGCCATGCGCTACGGTGCCCTGTCGATGCGAGAGGGTCGGTTGAAGATCGCCATGTCTCAACAAGGGTCGGGGGCGACTGCGTGTCTTATCATTGTCTGGACCGAACAGGGCGGCCCCGTGTTGCAGGAAGCGCACCGGCAGGGATTTGGCTCGATCCTCATCAAGCATAGTCTCGACAAGATTATCGGCAGTGAAGTCAGCGTCCGGTTTGATCCAACCGGCGCAATCGTGCGGTTTTCTCTGCCAATGAATGCATCCTGATGTCTCTTTTTCGATTTGTACTTTCACTTGAATTGTAAAAATCGGGAACTATTTCCGCGCTGTCTCGTTTTTCTCCTGATCTGTGAGAAACATACCTTCTCACATCAGACATTATTTCAGACCTTCAAGTTGAAATAACAAAAGAGCAGGAGAAACCCAAATGAAGACCAAGCTGATTGCAACGACTGCGATGATTGCGATGCTTTCGACGGGTGCGATGGCCGCCGAGACTGCCGATCAGACTGCTGCTGAAAAAGCCAATGCAGAGCTGACGTTCCATATCTTTTCTTCCAAGGTGTCGCCTGATGCAACGGTCAGCCGGAACGGATATCTTTCCGCTCAGCCCGGTCAGGTACTCGCCAGCGGGTTGCTGGGTGAGGCTGTCTATTCCAGTGCGAAAGAGGCCGGAGGTGAGCCGGAGCTGATCGGCGATATCAATGATATCGTGATGAACGGTGATGGGATCGCCCAGGCTGCGGTGGTTGGTGTTGGTGGTTTCATTGGCCTTGGCGAGAAGGATGTCGCGGTGGATTTTCAGCGTCTTCAGTGGCGCGCCTGGGATGGTGAGCCGCATCTGGTGCTGGCCTCCTCCCGTGAGGATCTGGAGAAGGCTCCGGAATTCAACCGCGAGGGCGTGACGATGATGCAGGATGCCAACATGCTCGTCATCGATCAGAGCAACCTCAGTGCAGATCGTCTGATTGGCACGCCAGTCTATGGCAAGGCTGAAGGTGAGCTGGATGCCATTGGTGAGATCGGTGACGTCATTCTGACACCGGATCAGAAAATCCGCTCCTACATTGTCGATGTGGGCGGTTTTCTCGGGATCGGTGCGAAGCCCGTTGAAATGGGGGCTGCGCAGTTGACCGTCTATGCCGATGCGGCCGGTGCGCTGCATGTCTACACGCCTTTCACGGAGGACGAGTTGCAGGCCATGCCGAGCTATGAAGTGAACAACGAACAGATCAGCTTCATGCGGTGATCGTTGCGCGAGAAGGTGAATTCCACGGGCTGATAGCCCTCTTGAAAGGCACTGCCGACTTTTGGTCTGGCGGTGCCTTTTTTGTCGCTCCTTTCAAGTCCTCTATAGGAGTTGAAAAGTCGTCAAACACTCGAGACAGTAAACCAGATGACGTCTGCGGGTCGTGAGCGCAGGGTGCTTCTTTCTGCTTGCTCCCTCGTCTGTTTCCGAAAATTGCCCATTTTCTTCGATTTTGAATGGTTCTATATCAAGAATCCAGCAATGTTGGTTCGACTGCGCTGCCTAGAATCTGGACAAAAGGGAGAGAATTTGCGCTGAATTTTTGATCTTGCTGCTCATAGTGACGCCAAGTCGGCGAAATTCATCTATAGGACTTGACAGAAATTTTGCTCTTCCATAGCGTCTTGGGCATAAGTCCTAGACAGGACCCTTGAGAAGGATCGGGAATGGTCAAGCGCAAACTGGTTCCAGTCGACAGCAACGAGGCGGGCTCGCACAAGGCGAAGCATCGTCAGATCTCCGAGCAGATCCTGAGCGCGATTGAAGCCGGGCGCTGGATGCCGGGTGAGCAATTGCCTGCGGAAGACCAGTTGGCCTCAGAGCTGGGCGCCAGTCTCGGCACGATCCAGCGGGCGCTGCGCAGCCTCGTGCATATGGGCGTGGTCGAGCGCCATCATGGTCGCGGCACCTTCGTGACCGGTGCCCGCGCTCAGGAAGGTCAGCTGCGGCATTTTCGTTTTATGGCTGAAGGCGGGACCAAGCTGCTCCCGGTGGATTTCAACATCATCGGTGTCGAACTGACGAAGGAGAGCGGGCCGTGGAGCCAGTTCTTCGGTACGCCGGACGGTGAGTTTGTCCATATCCATCGCTTGGTGCATGTGAATGACGAATTTGAGGTGTTCAGCGAGATCTATCTTCCCGCTGACCGCTTTTCTGCGCTCGCCAAGATGAGTCAGACCGTTCTCAACGGTGTTTCCTTTCGCGACATGCTGGCCGAACGCTTCAATGCGCCGACCCTCAACACGCGCCAGACCATGGCTTGTCAGATCCTGCCGCCGCGCGTTTCCCGGCAACTCAATGTCCTGCCGGGGCAGTTCGGCATCGTCTGGACCATTTGCGGCATGAGCTATCGCGATCAACCGATTACCTGGCAGCGGGTTTTTGTCCCGCCTAGCGACAGGGTGCTCGAAATTGTCCCTGCGACGGAACACGAGATTTTTGAACCAAACGAAGTCATTTAGGCTTTTTCGGGAGCCTGCCCCCGCGGGCTCTGGCAGACGACACAAATCATTAGAATGGGCGGCAAAGCTCATCAAATCCTAAAATGCTTGCTTGAAAGCGGCAATCTGATCCAGAGACAGGAGCTTAAACCTATGCATTTGATGTCCAATTTCCCGCGTCGCTTGGGGCGTGGATTTGCCAAGACAGTCCGAACTGCAGCCGCCGTGTTGTCCGTCGGTCTTCTTTCTGCCGGTGCCGCATCGGCTCAGGATATGCCGGAAATGAGCCTCAAGTTCGGCCATCCCTACAATGAAACCCATCCGCTGGCACAGGGTGCGCAGAAATTCGCTGATCTGGTTGCCGAGAAGAGTGGTGGCAAGATCACGGTTCAGGTCTTTCCGAACAGCACCATCGGTTCCTCGCGCGAGCTTGTTGAAGCCATCCAGATCGGTGTTGTGAACTTTGCTCTGGTGCCAACCACCAACGTGGCAAGCTTCTATCCGCCGCTTGATATCTTCTATCTGCCGTTCCTGTTCCGTGACAGCGAACACGCCTATGCGGTGTCCGATGGTCCTGTCGGCGAAGCTCTTTATGCGGACATGCTCGCAAAGACCGGCATTCGCACCCTTGCCATGTATGAGAGTGGGTTCCGCACCATCACCACGGCCAAGACCAAGATTGAAAAGCCCGATGACATGAAGGGCATCAAGTTCCGCGTAGTCAACAACCCGCTGAACGTTGCCACCTTCAAGGCGCTGGGTGCCAACCCGACCCCGATGGCTCTCTCCGAGGTCTTCACGGGCCTGCAGCAGGGAACAGTTGACGGTCAGGACAACCCGGTCGGTAACGTCAAGGCCTTCGGCTTCGACAAGGTGCAGGACTTCATCACCCTGTCCCGTCACCAGTGGGCAGGCATCATGTTCCTCGCCGACGACAAGATGTGGGGTGGACTGCCGGACGAGGTGAAGACCCTGTTCAAGGAAACCGCCATCGAGACCCAGGACTGGGAACGCAAGGAACTGAACGCAGTTGAAGCCAAGTATCTTGACGAGATGGAAAAGGGCGGCATGACCGTCACGCGTTTGACGCCGGAACAGGCCGGAGCTTTCCAGAAAGCCATGGAGCCGGTCTGGGACGAGTATCGCGACAAGATCGGTGCTGACCTGATCAAATCTGTTGTTGAAACCAAATAACTGAAACGAGCCACGCCGTCGGCAGGGAGAGTGGATATGAAAAGCCCATCCAGATTTCTTGACCTCTTGGAAAAAGCCCTGTCGGCGGTGTGCATCCTGTGTTTCTTCGCCATGTTTGTTCTTGGCGTGGCGACCGTGGTCTTCCGCTTCATCATCGAGAGTTCGCTGGCCTTTCCGGACGAACTCATCCGCTACCTCTTCATCTGGATGATCTTTCTTGGCTCGTCCGTTGCCTTGCGCAGAGGCCAGCATGCCGCCATCGGGGTTCTCGTGAAATATCTGCCGGATGGTCTCAAGCGCGTGGCACTGCTGCTCGCGTCTCTTTCGAGCGTCTTCTTTTTTGCGGCCATGTTCTTCTATGGCCTCAAGCTGACCATGCGGGTGCAGGCGCAGATCTCGCCAGCTCTCGAGGTCTCCATGTCCTGGGTTTACGGCGCGATCCCCGTGGGAATGGCCTTCCTTATCCTGTTCACGCTTGAGCTTATTCTCAAAGAGCTGCGCACGCCTGTGTCCGAACTGATCGCCGAAGGTTAGTGACGGTCTCCTCATATCGCTATTCTAAAGGGTTGCTAAGATGACCACGGCGGCAATTTTCATTTCTCTTATCGTGCTCATGCTGTTGCGTGCACCCATTGCGATTGCGCTGGGGCTGTCGAGCGTGATTGGACTTCTGTTGAGCGGGATCGATCTGGAGATCGCGGCGCAGCGCATGTTGTCGACCAACAATTCCTTCCCGCTTCTGGCAATTCCTTTCTTCATTCTGGCCGGTGAGATCATGTCGACTGGCGGTATGTCGCGGCGACTGGTCAATTTTGCAGGTGCGCTCGTGGGGCACCTGACAGGGGGCTTGGGAGCCGTCGCCATTCTTGGCTCGAGCTTCTTTGCAGCCCTGTCTGGATCAAACGCGGCAACGGTCGCGGCCATCGGCGGGATCATGAACCAGCCGATGGAAGAGAAGGGCTATAAGCCACATTACACGGCGGCGACGATTGCGGCGGCCGGGGTCACGGGCATGATCATCCCGCCCAGCATCCTGCTGATCCTCTATGGCGTCGTGACCGGCATTTCGATTGCCGATCTGTTCCTTGCCGGATTGCTGCCGGGGATCGTCATCTGCATCAGCATGTTGCTGCTCAACTGGTTCCTCTGCCGTCGTCAGCATATCGAGCGCTCCGAATTTCAGGGGCTGCCGGGCATCTGGAGCAGCTTCAAGGCGGCGCTTCTGCCGCTGCTGATGCCAGTCATCATTCTTTCGGGCATCTATGGTGGTGTCTTCACGCCGACCGAGGCGGCCATCGTTGCCGTGCTCTATGGTCTTGCTGTCGGGTTCCTCTATCGTGAGCTGACCATCAGGGACCTTTGGAAGGCCTTTCACAAGGCGGTGCTGTCCTCCGCAGTGGTGATGTTGATCATGAACTGCGCCGGGGTTTTTGCTTGGCTCATCACCATCAACCAGATCCCGCAGAGCATTTCGGCCTATCTCGCTGATGTCTCGGGCAATGCGACGCTCTACCTGCTGCTCGTCAACCTGTTCCTGCTGTTCGTTGGCTGCATCATGAATGCGGCTGCGGCCATCGTGATCTTCACGTCCATTCTTTACCCCGCCGCCATGAGCTTCGGCATCGATCCGGTGCTGTTCGGCATTATCGTCTCGGTCAACCTGTCGATTGGCACCGTGACGCCGCCGCTCGGGGTGGATCTGTTCATTGCCTCGGCTATCACCAAGGTGCCCATCGAGCGGATCGTGACGATGATCTGGCCCTATATTCTGGTGCTGCTGATCGACCTGCTGATCATTACCTATTTCCCGCCGGTTTCCCTGTTCCTTGTCCAGTTGTTTGGCTAGGACCGGCCGCCCGCTATTTGAAAATTCAAGACTGAATGAAGGTGAGATATGACTGAACCTGTCAATGAAAGTGCGTCCGACCTGCGCCCATGGGAAGACATGACAAGCGGTGTGATCCTCGCGCCGATCGCCACCAGCCAGCTCGGGTCCGCCGAAATTACACCGGCTGGATCTTTTGAAGCCGGATCCTATGCCTCCTTCACCCTCGTCTATACGGCAGGCACCTTTGGCATCGATGACTCGGGCAGCCTGCGCGTGGTGTTCCGGTTTGCCTCCGATCAGGGCAACCCGCAGTTCGATGACCCGGCCGGAGCCAACTATTGCACGGTCGAGGCCTCCAATGGCGCGGTGCTGCAGGTTCGCTGGGACCCCAAGAGCAATGTCCGGCCATGGGATCGCACGCTCTGGATTAAGGTCGTCAACGGCTTCCTTGAGGAAGGCGACCAGATCACCATCCGCTTTGGCGTGACCGATCATGGCGGTCCGGGGATGCGGCTGCAGACCTTTTGTGAGGAGACGTTCGAGTTCCGCGTGCTGGTCGATCCGATTGCGACGTTCAACTTCCAGACCCTGCCAGTTCAGCCAAAGATTGCCATCGTTCCCGGTCCGGCTGCGACCTATGCCGCCGTCATGCCGACCTTGCGTCGTCCGGGCGAGACGTTCTCCCTGCGCATCAAGGGCGAAGACAAATGGGGCAACCCGACCGACCGGGTATCAAAGACCCTGACTCTTGAGGCCGAAGGCGATATCATTGGCCTTCCTGCTACTGTCGATCTGGTTGAAGGTGTGTTCGGTGTCACCATTCCCGATCTCCACGTCAAGGACGAGAGCCGGGTTCTGGTCCATGTGAAGGATGCGGAGGGCGCTCTCCTTGCCAGCACCAATCCGCTGATCACCAAAGAGACCGAGCTGGCACATTTCTGGGCCGATCTTCATGGCCAGTCGGAAGAGACCATCGGCACCAACAGCGCGACTGAATATTTCGCCTTTGCACGGGACAGGGCGTGGGTCGATGCCTGTGGTCATCAGGGCAATGACTTCCAGATCACCGACGAATTCTGGGACGAACTCAATCGCATCACGGCAGAGTTTGACAAGCCCGGCGAGTTCGTTGCCATGCCTGGTTATGAATGGTCGGGCAATACTGCGCTTGGCGGTGACCGCAACGTGTTCTTCCCCAATGAGGGCCGCACGATCCGCCGCTCCTCTCATGCGCTGATCCCGGATCGGAAGACCGCACACAATGATTGTACCACGGCAGGCGAGCTGTTCGAGGCTTTTGCCGCCGACAACGAGGCCGACGTGGTCTGCTATGCCCACTGCGGCGGGCGCTATGCCGATATCGGTGTCGCCCATGACGGGCGGTTCGAGAAATCGGTTGAGGTGCATTCCTCATGGGGCAGTTTCGAATGGCTGCTGCATGATGCATTGAAGCTTGGCTATCGGGTTGGCGTTGTCTGCAATTCCGACGGCCACAAGGGGAGACCGGGGGCCAGCTATCCCGGTGCTGGCAAATTCGGGGCAATTGGAGGGCTGACCTGCTTCCACACCACAGAGCTTAGCCGCGAGGCCTTGCTCGACTGTATGCGCAAGCGCCGTCATTACGGCACGACCGGTGGTCACGGTGGACGCATGGCGATCAGCATGACGGCCAGCTTTAGCCAGGAGGCGTCGCTCTATCACGATGATCCCAAGCTGTTCGATGTGGCACCGGTCTCGACCCAAGAGGCAATGATGGGCGATATCGTTCATCTACCGGAGGGGGAGATGGAGTTGAGCCTGTCGGTCGATACCAATTCGCCCATCATCCGGGTCGACATTTTCAACGGGCTTGAGCTTGTCGAGACGATCCGACCCTATGGCAAGGACGAGCTTGGTTCGCGCCTGCGCCTGCACTGGGAAGGGGCTGAATATCGCGGTCGTTTCCGTCAGGTGGTCTGGGATGGTTCGGCCAAGGTGTCCGGCAACAGCGTGGCGTCCATTACGCCAGTCAATTTCTACAACCGCGACAAAACAGCGGATCTGATTGGGCCGGGCGAGGTGATATGGAAGGCATTGACCACGGGTAATTTCGGCGGGGTTGATCTCGCTCTCTCCTCGGCTCAGGACGGGCAGATCAAGGTCGAGACGCCGCTCGTCTCCTTTGACATCCCCATTGCGGAGATTGGCTTGGATGATGTGGTGTTTGATGCGAGTGGGGATCTGCCCCGCTTCTTCAAGGCCTATCGCCTGCCTGATGTGAACCCGCACCTGTCGATGGCCTGCAAACGCAAGATCGCGCTGAAGCCGGATGGCGACAATGCCATCTACATCCGGGTCGAGCAGGAAGATGGCACACGGGCCTGGACCAGTCCGATCTATGTCTATCGCTAAACGGAGCAGATGCAATTTCCGATAAAACACAATGGCGCTGAGGGTGTTTTTCCTTCAGTGCTATTTGTATTTACAGTGGAAGTTTTATTATATAACTTTCGAATATTAAATATTAATCACTCTCTTTCTAGTATCATGCTCGATACATCTGTATCTATAGGTAAATATGAATTTTAAATCTATGTTTAAGTACTGACTGGCCGGAATGGAGGGCTTGTCAGCAATAAATACTGGAACTCAAAAGTAATTACCTTATTGCTACTAGAGGTGAGAACATGAAGTTGCTGAAGTTTTTTGCGGCATCCGCTGTCGCAAGCAGCCTGGCTTTGCCTGTTCAGGCGGAGCGATTCACAATATCTATCATCGAGGGGGGACGTTCGGTCACAAGCTTTGGCGCATCGGACAACAACGGGGGCTACTGCGGAGATGGGTCCAGCTTGAAATCGATCAGGGTTTGTAGTCGAACCTTCTGGGTTTGCTCCAAGGCGCTTCAGAATGCCCGGAGCCGATCCAATGGCACGGGGCATCTCGATGTGCGCTACAGTGACCGCCCCGGTCGACCTAAAGCCTGCTAAGGTTTGCCTCTTTCGTGGTCCCAAATGAGAACGCCCGTCGAGCATGCGTCTTTATTGGTGACGCTTGCTCGGCGGGCGGTCCCCACGTTGAGCTTTTTGTTCGGCTGGTTTTGCCAGCACGCTGCCCAGATCTTGACTGATCTTAACTGATCTCGGGCAGGGTCTTTACATCATAGGAAAGCGCGATGCTGCGGGACAGGATCGGGTCTTCCAGCTCCAACTGATACTGACCGGCTGGGCGTACACCGCCGATGGCCCCAAGGGTGCCGCACAGCATGGCAGCATGGTCGGGCAGAGCGGCACCTTTGATCAGCTCTACGATGGGCCGGATGGCGCTGAGGTTGCCCTGCTGATAGATCGTCCATTCTCCATCCTCGAGAATGGAGCAGCGCAGCACGAGGCTGTCGAGATGATCGCTCACTTCCTCAAACGGCCAGAGTTCCGGGGCGACCGGTTTGGCGCAAATCTGCTTGGAGGCAGCGACCGAGGCAGCTTCGAGCTTGCGGTCGGTATGGTCTGAACCGAGGCCGAGATAGAGCGTTTCGCCATCCTTGATCAGCAAAGGCTCCACTTCGCCGGAGCTTTCCTCGCCCAGCACTTCGATGGTCGTCGATTGCGTTAGGGCAGAAGACGAGACCCGGTAGTAGAGCGGGATGGTCGAGGGGGGAGCGACGCCCAGTTCGGCCAACTCGTCAATGTGATGCTGCACGGCGCTGACATTGCGGCCGGTCCAGCCCGCCACGACGACGTGCTCGATGGCAAGCTCGAGGTCTTTTCCCAGACAGGTAAATTTCATGTTGGTCCTTTTTCCTTTCGGGCCAGCCCGCGCGGGGCAACTGGGTGTTTGTTCTGATCAGAACTCAGTTCAGCATTCTGGGCAATATCAGCGCCAGATCGGGATAGGCGATCAGCACGCCGACCATGGCCAGCATGGTGAGGGCATAGGGCAGGGCCCCGAGCATGACTTCTCCCATGCTGCCGTTCTTGCGGGCACCTTGCACCACATAGAGATTGAGCCCGACAGGCGGGGTGATCAGCGCCATTTCGACGAGCACGATCATCAAGATGCCGAACCAGATGGGGTCGTAGCCAAGTTCGATCACGATGGGGACGACGATCGGAATGGTGACAACCATCAGCGAGAGGGTCTCGATGAAGAAGCCCAGCACGATGTAGATCAGCACGATGACAAAGATCGTCATTAGGCTGCCAAGGCCCATATTCTCGAGGAACCCACGCATCACGCCGCTGAGGCCTGCCGCCGACAGGGTGAAGTTGAGGAAGGAGGCACCGATGATCACCAGCATGATCATCGAGGTGACCTTGATCGTGCCGATGATGCTCTCTGCGATCATGTTGATCGATACGCCGCCAAAGATGAGCGCAATCACCAAGGCACCACCGACACCGACGGAGGCGGCTTCGGTGGGCGTGGCCCAGCCGTTGTAGATCGAGCCGATGATGGCGGTGAAGAGCAGGATGATCGGCAGCAGTTCGGCGAGGCCTCCGAGCATTTCACGCAAGGAAAAGCTGCGCCGCTCGCCGCCAAGGCGTGGCGCGATGGTGCAGATGATCGCCGTGATCAGCATGAAGGCCGCCGCCAGCAGGATGCCCGGCAGAAGACCTGCCAAGAAGAGCTGGGGGATCGATGTCTGGGTCAGAAAGCCGTAGACGATCAGGTTGATCGAGGGAGGGATCATGATGCCGAGCGTGCCACCGGCAGCGATTGCGCCGGAAAAGAGCTTGGGATCGTAGCCAAGGCGTTCGGCTTGCGGCATGGCAACGGTCGAGACGGTCGCAGCGGTGGCGACGGACGAGCCGGAGGTGGCCGAGAACATGGTGGCGGTGGCGACGTTGGCGTGGATCAGGCCGCCGGGCATCCATGAGACCCATTTGTCGAGCGCCGCATAGGTGCGTTCGGCAATGCCGCTTCTGACGAGGATTTCGCCGAGCAGCACGAAGAAGGGAATGGCGATCAGGGTGGCGCTGTTCGAGGTCGACCAGACCATGTTGCCAAGGCCGCGCAGAAGCGGGAAGACGCTGAAGAATTCGTCGATGCCAAAGCCGAGCAAAAACAGCACAATGCCGACGGGGATCGACAGGCTGAGGAGACCGAGAAGGCCGATGGTGAGATAGGCTATCACAACCATTCCTCCTCTGCGTTGGCAATGCCGATGATCTGTTCGGTCTTGTTGAACTCTCCCTTGATGATCAGGGTCATGGCGGCCATGAAGACGATCCAGGACGAAACGGCAAACCACGCCCAGCCAGCGAACCACGGGATCTGGACCCAGGCGAGCGGCGTTTCAAGCGGCGTGTTGGCGGTCGAGGCATTCTTGATGGAGGTGGCGACCACGGGCCAGCATTGCTTGGCAATGATGCTCACCGTCAGGGCAAGCAGCAGCAGCGCCAGAAGATCGAGAATAGCGCGGCCTTTCTGAGGGGCGAGGCTCCGCAGAAAATCGATCCGGACGTGGGACAGCTCGGTGAGAGCAAAGCCCATGCCCCAGGCGGTTGAAATGGCCATCACATAGCCAGTGATTTCATCGGTGCCCCCAAGGGAGGAGCCGATCTGGCGCAGGGTGATGTCGGCCAGAACCAGAGCCGCACAAGCGAAGAGGATTGCGCCGACCAGCAGCGCAATCCATTTGTTCAGTGTGCGGACGCCCCTGAGGGTGCTTTCCGCTCTGTCTACAAGCATCTGAGCTTTCCTGTCTTGTGGACTTATTTGACAGGAATAGTGACATCGACGACTTTGCCGACGCTGTCGTTCCAACGGGTTGCCCATTCGCTACCGGCGCGTTCTGCCCATTCTGGCAGCACGGTGGTTTCGAGGATTTCCTTGGCTTTTGCGATGTCGGCATCAGAGGCTTCGACGAGGGTCATGGAACGGGTGTCACCGGATTTGCATTCGCCGTTACCGGTGAGGCAGGCGACGTCATTGGTGAGAGCACCCTGTGCGGATTCCCAAACCGGTGCTTCGAATTTCTCGGCAACTTCAGTCATGATGAATTTCTGGGTTTCTTCATCCAACGCGTTCCACTTGTCCATGTTCATGGCGGTGACGACATGGTCCCAGCCGCCAAGCGGGATGGTCAGAAGATGGGTGGACACTTCCCACCAGCCAGCGCTGTAGCCCGAACCGGCACCGGTGACGGCGCAGTCGACAACGCCTTTCTGCAGAGCGCCGGGCACTTCGGAGAAAGCCACGTTGACGCCTTCAGCACCAAGGGCTTCGAGGAACTTGGCGGTCATGCGGCCGGACGCGCGGACTTTGACACCCTTGAGGTCGTCAAGATTGGAGATTTCCTTGTTGCAGAAAACGACCTGTGGCGGATAGGGGGCGATGGCCAGAAGTTTGGAGTTGAAACGATCCTTGAAGATGTCTTCGACCATCGGACGGGCTGCGTCAACCGCAGCCTTGGCTTTTGCTGCATCCATGGCAACGAGTGGCACGTCGAGGCCTTCGAGTTCAGGCGCATCGGAAACGGCATAGTCACCAACGGTCATGGCAACGTCATAGACGCCCTGACCCAGAAGGCGGAACACGTCGGCTACGCCGAGGTTCATTTCGTTGTGGGTGGTGACCTGCGTGGTGATCTTGCCGCCCGAATCCTTGGGCAGGGTTTCACCCCAGAAAGGGGCTTCATACTGTTTGTAGAGGTTCAGGCTCGACCAGCTGCCGACGACCGAAAGTTCTTCGGCGAGGGCAGGCATTGTGAAAGCAATGGCAGCAGTGAAAGCAAGAAGTGTCCGTTTCATGTGGAATCTCCGTTATCGGTTCCCTTAAATGGAATTTGGAAGGTTTATTATTGGCACCTCCGCATCGTCCGGAATGTCGGTGACGAGCATGTGTCCGGGTTTGTGCGTGATGCAGACTGGCAGTTTGGCGTTCTGGATTGCGGCCTGAGGTGTAACGCCGCAAGCCCAGAAAACGGGAATATGTCCTTCAAGTTCGGGGGCCGGGTCGCCCCAGTCCGGGGTTGAAATGTCCTTGATGCCGATCTCGGCCGGGTCCCCGGCATGCACCGGTGCGCCGTGGGCGAGGGGGAAATGACGGGTGATGGCTTTTGCCTCTTCTACCCGATCTTTCGGTATCATCCGCATGGACACCACGAGCGAGCCGGAGAACGGCCCGGCTGGTACTGTGGGGATTGCGGTCTTGAACATGGGGACTGTCGTGTTGTTGGTGATGTGCCACACGTCGATGCCGGCGGCCATCAGGGCATGTTCGAAGGTGAACGAACAGCCAAGCGCAAAGGCGACCATGTCATCGGTCCAGATGTCGGCCACGTCCGTGACCTCCTCGGTCATGACGCCATTGCGGTAGATATAGTAGGCGGGCACATCGGAGCGGATGTCGATCTTCTGTCCGGCGGTTGTCATCATCGGGTTGCCGGTATCGGACACCGCGATGACAGGACAGGGCTTGGGATTGCGCTGGCAGAAGCGCATGAAATCGAGCGCCACATCAGCGGGCAGGATGACGATGTTGGCCTGCAGTGCGCCCTTGCCGAGCCCTGCGGTGTGGGAGCCATAGTGGCCTTCACGAATGACCTGCCGCAGGGCGGCCGGAGTTTCTGATTTCAGTGTTTGATAGTCCAGCACGTTCATTCATCCTTTGCTTTTAAAAAAAAAAGCGGATGCCGGAGTAAAAATCAAATCGATATTTTTGCGTGATAATGATAAAATATTTTTATCATATGAGAGTGGGCATCTTCGGTCAGATTGGGAAAGCAGCCGGTGAAGATACGGAATCTGGATACTTTTTACTGGGTTACGACCTTGGGCAGTTTCCGCGCCGCGGCGATTCATCTTAACCTCAGTCAACCTGCGGTTTCAGCACGCATTCATATGTTGGAACAGGATCTTGGTGCCTGGGTGTTTCTGAGGGATGTAAGGAATGCCGAATTGACACCAGAGGGGCGAAAACTGCTGCCATATGCAGAACGTTTGATGGCGCTTGAGCAGCAGATCATCGATGCTTTCTCCTCGACGACTCGGATTGTGCAGACCATCCGTCTGGGGGCCGCCGAGACGATCGTGACGAGCTGGTTGCCCGAGTTCCTGTCCTATGTCGGTCGAACAATGCCGGGAATTGCCTTCGAGCTGTCGGTGGATACGAGCAACAACCTGCGCAATGCGCTTTTGACCCGTGAGGTGGATCTGGCTTTTCTGATGGGGCCGGTAGCGGAATCAAGCATCGCCAATCATGCGATCTGTGCTTATGAGATGGTGCTGTCGACTACACCCGAGATAGCATCGACGCATGATCATTGGAGTGCTTCGAATATTGCCGCCAAACGGATCCTGACCTTCTCACAGGAGACACGACCGACAAACGAAATCCGCTCACAGTTGGTGTCGGTCTCGGACCGGCCGCTTGAATTGACCACCTCGTCTTCCGTCGGGGCTCTGATCGAGCTGGCCTGTTCGGGATATGGCATCTGTGCCTTGCCGCGCGCGATAATTCAAAAGGAATTGAGAACCGGCAAGCTGGTGGAACTCAACACCGATCTGCAGCTCAAGGACCTGTCCTTTACGGCGTCCTATGTGCAGAGTGCAGTGACCAGCGAAATGGTGCGCACGATCACAGCCAGTCTGACGACCTTTCTCAAGCCGCGAGTGCGCAACGGGATCTATTTCACCTGACGGGTTGGCCGTGGTTGCGTGTCGCTCGTGCCAGCCCGTCATTTGCCCAAAAGAAGCCTGCGTTTCTCTTGTATTCGGCGTGTATGATCACCAAGGCACACATTATTAGGCAGCTCAGTCAAAATTTTTTTCAACTTTTTTTGAAACCTTTCCCGATTTCGCGCGTTGTTCAAGTCAATAGAGAAGTGAATGTGGTCGGATTTAGTTAGGCCTGAACGCTGGACTTGGGATTCCAGTTGTTTCGTGGACTTTCCGGGTGTGACTCCGTTCCGGCTTATTTCTTTTCTAATCTTGCGTATTTGTTGCGCTGCAGCAGGATTAACTTGCAAAAGCGGAAACGAGATTTATGATGTTGATGTTAGGAAAAATGACGAAACCATATCATGGCACTGCCACTCGTAGCTTTTGGAACTCCCTTTTCGGGGGTCGGCAACTTGACACAAAGCGTTGGATTTCTGCGCGTCTGGTTCCTGCTACGGGAAACCCTGAAGAAGACCTTATGGATATTGAAACCTCTGAATCAGAAGAAGAGTCTCTAAAACTGAACGCTCACCCCTTCTCCTCCCTCACGGTGGTGGGCGCCGGTTCCTGGGGAACAGCATTGGCGGCGACAGCTGCGCGGGCCGGTGCAAAGACCATCCTCTGGGGCCGCTCTGAGGAAACGATCTCGGAGATCAATGACAATCACACAAGCTCAATTTTTCTACCTGACTGCGAATTGCCCCACAGTCTGGAAGCAACGACCGACATGGTCGAGGCCCTGCGTGGTGCTGAGGCATTGATGATCGTCGTGCCCTCCCGCGCGATCCGTGCGGTCTCCAAGCTGGTGGCACCGCACATCCCCGAGGGCATTCCCATCGCGGTTTGTGCCAAGGGGATCGAGGCGGAGACCGGTCTGTTGATGACGCAGGTGGCGGAGATGGAACTGCCCAACCATCCGGTTGGCGTGATTTCCGGTCCGACCTTTGCGCGCGAGACCGCGCTCAATCACCCGACAGCCGTTGTTTCAGCCTTCCCGTTCAGCTATGCGGATCGGCTGATGCCGAGCGAGAGCCCCGCGGTCCGGTTCGCCATGACGCTGAGCACGGAATCGTTCCGGGCCTATGTGTCCGATGATTTGGTCGGTGTCGAGATCGGTGGCGCGGTGAAGAACGTGATCGCCATTGCCTGCGGCATGATGGAAGGTGTCGGCTTTGCGGAAAACACCCGCGCCGCACTGATCACGCGCGGCGTTGACGAGATGAAGGCACTGGCCGAAGCACTCGGTGGCCGTCGTGAGACCGTCACGGGTCTTTCCGGTGTTGGCGATCTTTCGCTGACCTGTTCCTCACCGACCTCGCGCAACATGCGCCTCGGTCTGCAACTGGGGCAGGGCATTCCGCGTGATCAATGTTTCGAAGGCCAGCCGGTCGTTGTCGAGGGTGAGATCAACGCCCGCTCGATCACTGATCTGGCGCGCAGGGTGAGCGTTACCATGCCGATCTGCGAGGCCGTGCGGCAAATCCTCCACGAGGGTGCGGATATCGGGCAGACCTTTGCTGCCCTGTGGTCGCGGCCCATCGAGGCGGAACCCAAGGCAATGGACCTTTCCTTTGCGCATCCTGCGGAAGCCAATGCGATTGCCAGATTTGCCGAGAAGATTTCCTAACTGACCTATATTTGCATAGCCGGAGAAAAGATGAACGACCTTAGTTCACCCATCAAACCGGACATTGCGCAGAAGCAATTTGTCCTGGCGACAGATCTCGATGGCACGTTCCTTGGCGGAAGTGACGCGGATCGCAAGGCGCTCTATGACTGGATCGAAGCACGACGCGACAGCGTCGGGCTGATTTTCGTGACCGGGCGCGACCCCGAATTCATTGTCGATCTCACCTCGAAGCAGGGCGTGCCGCGTCCAGACTATGTGGTTGGAGACGTCGGTACGACCATCGCAAAGGTGACGAGCGAAGGCTCTGTCGCCCCCATTCCCGCCCTTGAGCAGGATATTGCCGCAGCCTGGAACGACAGCGGTGCCGCAGTCCGTGAAGCCCTGAGCAAGGTTGCCGGGCTGACGCTGCAGCCAACGGCGTTTCGCTATCGTGTCAGTTACGACATGGACCCGGATCTGTTCGATGGTCGCGCCTGCGACATCATCGAGGAAATGGGGCATGACTGGCTGATTTCAGCCAATTGTTATTTCGATGTCCTGCCGAAGGGCTTTTCCAAGGGGCCGTCGCTGCTCAAGTTGATCGACCATCTGGGGCTTTCGCACGGACAGGTGCTTGCCGCTGGCGATACGCTCAACGACCTGTCGATGCTCGAGTGCGGCGTTCCTGCCGTCGCCGTTGGAGGCTCCGAGGAGCCGCTTCTGAAGCACGTCAGATCTCTTGACCATGTACACAAGGCCAACGCCATTGGGGCGGCTGGCATCGCCGAGGCTATCCGCGCCTTCAACCTGCACCCGGAGGCGTGATAGCCCAAGCAACTCAAGACCATTATTTTTCATTCATTCAGCAATAAGGAAATAGAGCTAGACCCATGTCTTCTGATCTTGTCATCGTCTACCATCGCCAACCCTATGAAGAAGTCGAAGTGAACGGCAAAATCGAGTTGAGGGAAAACAAGAGCCCCAACGGGATTGTGCCAACGCTGAAAAGCTTCTTCGGGGCCGCCGAACACGGCTCATGGGTGGCATGGAAACAGGCCGATGATCCTTCCAATCCAGATTTCGAGCAAGTGATCGAGGTGGAAGACCAGCACGGCAAATATTCCGTGTCCCGCCTGCCTCTGTCAGCCCATCAGGTCAAGCAATTCTATCACGTGACATCCAAAGAGGCCTTCTGGCCGATCCTTCACGGTTTCCGCGAACGCTACAACTACGACCCGGTCGACTGGCCAAACTTCAGGGAAGTGAACTGGGCCTTTGCCGAGGCGGCTGCTGCGGAAGCGGCGGACGGGGCAATGATCTGGGTGCACGACTATAACCTCTGGCTCGTGCCCGGCTATCTGCGCAAGATGCGCCCGGATCTGAAGATTGCCTTTTTCCATCACACCCCGTTCCCGTCGGCAGACATGTTCAACATTCTGCCCTGGCGTAAGGAGATCATCGAGAGCCTCCTGAATTGCGATGTTGTGGGCTTTCACATCCCACGCTATGCGGCCAATTTCGTCTCGGCTGCGAGCAGTCTTCTCGATGTCGAAGTTCTTCGTCGGGAGAAGGTCAGCGACGACATGATCTTTGAAGGCACAGCCCTAACAGAGCGCCGGGTTCCGACGCTGCTCAGTTGGGAAGATCGCGAAATCGGCGTCTCGGTTGCTCCTGTGGGTGTCGACGTCAATTATATCGCGGAACGGGCGACCGAGCAGGGCACTCTTGATCGGGCGCAGGAAATCCGCGAAGGCATGGGCGATTCCAAGCTGATCCTGTCTGTTGGCCGGACCGACTACACCAAGGGTGGTGTCGAACAGTTGGCCAGTTTCGAGCGTCTGCTCGAGAGCAACAAGGATCTGCATGGCAAGGTGCGCCTGATGCATGTGTCGGTGAGTGCAAACCGCGGCATGAGTGTCTATGGAGAGATCCAGAATGACATTGAGGCTGCTGCCGGGCGTATCAATGGGCGCTTTGGTACCCTTGACTGGCAGCCGGTGGCGTTGATTTCACGCGCCATTCCGTTCACGGACCTTGTTGCCTACTATCGCGCTGCCGATGTGGCGTGGATCACACCGCTTGCAGACGGCATGAACCTGGTTGCCAAGGAATATGTGGCGTCTCGTGTGGATGGCGACGGAGCTCTGGTGCTGTCCGAATTTGCCGGTGCTGCCGTGGAAATGGGATCTGCCGTGATCGCCAATCCCTTCTCGCACAAGTCCATGGATGAGGCGATCCTGACGGCATTGAACATGCCCGAGGAAGAACGCCGGGCGCGCATGACGCTTTTGCGCAATGCGGTGGAGCGTCGGGACATCAGTGCCTGGGGTAACCAGCTGGAGGCTGAATTCTCGGCTCTCAAGGCTGCTCAGAAGCGCAGAACCGTTCATTCCGCCTACCATTACGGGGCGCAGAGCTGAGGTGCTTTCTGCCAGCGTCTGATTGTCCAGACCCAGATTGACAAGAGCCGGGATATTGATCCCGGCTTTTTTGTGCCTTCTTTTCTGAGGAGGAGGGACCTCAGGGATCTGTTCTGCTTGGCTTGAGGCCGCCGTCGTGTGACGCTCCTATCCTCCTCGGAGTTTCGTACGCTCCTCAGGCCCCGTCCGTCGTCATGTTGCGTCAATGTATGGGAGAGGGCCACTCTTGCAGAGCAAAAGAAAAGGGCGCCGTGAAGCGCCCTTTGTTGTTTGTGTTGTGCGATGCCGGATCAATCAGGCAGCGCGTAGACCGCGACCTGATCGCCGACGGCGGGCTTCAGGATAGAGTTGCCGCCACCAATGAAGGCGACATATTCCTTGCCCTTGTAGTTATAGACCGCAGGGTTGGCGACAACGGGGGCCTGCATCTGATCGGACCAGAGGACCTTGCCGGTGTTGAGGTCATAGGCTCTGACTTTGCCGTCCATGGTCGCGCCGATGAAGACAAGGCCACCTGCTGTCACGGCTGGTCCGCCAATGGTCGGGGATCCCATGCTTTCGGGCATGAAGAAGCCGTATTTCTGGGATTCGCCGATGGGCTTGCGCCATTTTACATCACCGGTGTGCATGTCGAGAGCCACCAGTTCGCCGAAGGGAGGTTTCCAGCAAGGCATGCCGAGCCAGTTCATGGCATTCATCAGGGACATGCCATAAGGCGCGCCAAGCTGCGGGTAGAAGCCGTTTTCGTTGCCTGAGCCGCTGTTGATCTTGTCATAGTCGGCGCGGGCAAAGAGCTTGATATATTGCACAATGTGGCTGGTGTTGACGATGGCCGTCTGGCTTTCTGGATCAAAGGCCACGCCACCCCATTGCACACCACCGGCGCTGTCGGGATAGGTCAGGACGCCCTCGCCCTTGGTGGTCGGCGGGGTATACATGCCTTCATAGCTGAGATCGTTGAACAGGGCCGAGCAGGAACCTCCGCCGACGAGATCGGCAATCCACCAGACATCGGGCTTTTTCGACTGGTCAAGCAGAGGGGCCGGTTTGGAAGGGAAGGGCTGGGTTGCCGCATAGACCTCGCCATCAATGGTGCCATCCCCTTGCGGGACTGCACGCTCCTCGATCGGCCAGACATCTTCGCCGGTCTCGCGATTGACCACGAAGAGGAAGCCCATCTTGGTGGCCTGAATGAGCGCCGGGATTTCCTTGCCATTGACCGTGATGTCCATCAGGGTCGGGGCCGAGTTGATGTCATAGTCCCAGACATCGTGATGTACCCACTGGCGCGACCAGACGACTTTGCCGGTCTCCAGATCAAGCGCGGTGGTCGAGGTTGCATAAGGGATCTGCTGCTTGCGATTGCCGCCCCAATAGTTGGGCGAAGGGGACGCAACGGGCAGGTAGACCAGTCCGAGCGCCTCATCGACGGACATGGCGGTCCAGACGTTGGCGGTGCCGGTCTGGCGACGGATGTTTTCGGGAATGGTGTTGAAGGACCATTGCAGCTCGCCGGTCTGCGGATCGACGGAGAAGACCGCACCCGGAGGGGCTTCTGCGAATTCCCAGTCCTTGCCGGCCCAACCCATGATCAGGTGGTTGCCGGTAACGGTGGGGGGCTGCAGCATGGAGAGGGGGAAGCGATCCTTGCGGGTGTTCCACTGGTTGACGTCGAGAACGCCATTGTCGGCAAAGCCGGCGCAAGGCTCGCCGGTGTCGGCGTCAACGGCGAAGAGGCGGGCATCCATGGTGCCGATGTAGACGATCTTCTGACAGGCTTCGCCTTCAACCGGGTCTTCGGCCTGCCAATAGGCGACGCCGCGGTTCTTCAGCGCCGGTTGGGTGAGAGCTTCCAGTCGTGACTTGGTGTCGAAGGACCATTTCTCCTCGCCGGTCGCCGGATCAAGCGCAAGGATGCGATAGAAGGGCGTGCCGATGTAGAGCGTGTCGTTGGCAAAGACCGGGGTCGCTGACCAGACGGTTGCGGGAAGATCGCCGCTGCCGTCGGAGACGTCGCCGGTGTGGACTTCCCAGACCTTTTCCAGATCGCCGACATTATGGGTGTTGATTTCGGTGAGCGGGGAGTATTTCTGCGCGTTCAGCTGGCCGTGGAAGCTGTCCCAGACTGGTGTATCAGGCACCAGCGGAATATTCTTCTTTTCGCGCGGGGTGGTGTTGAGGATCGGCTCGACAATCGCCTCGTTGACGTCCCTTGGCGGGGTCGGAGCAACGTAGGTGCTCTTGGCCGGTGCTTCAGTCGCTTCGTCGTTCAGGGGAGCTGATGGTGTCTCGGCAGCGGGGGCTTCGTCAGCAGGGGTCACGTCAGGTGTTTGAGCAAAGGCCAGTGAAGAGCCGAGCGTGATACAGATGGTGCTGGCAAGCAGCAGGTTCAGTCCCTGTTTCATGCGGCGGCTCCCTGCGTTTCCTGTGAGTGGTCATCGAGAGACTGCTTGCCGCTCCAGACCGCACCGATCAGGGCGACGACCATGGCTGCCATCAGTACCCATTCGTGAAGGAAATAGCCTGCAGCGAAGGTGCAGATGATGTCCGCGATGATGAGAGACTTGATGGTGAAACGGAGGGCTCCTTTGGGGAGTGCCGGATGGATGAGGGCCGCAAGCAGCATGATTGCGGTCGAAAAGATGACCAGAGCTGCGCCAACGGTGCCGTCCACACCCGTGAGCGGGGTCAGATAATAGAAGCAGGATATTCCCAGACCCGCAGCAGCTCCCAGAAGGACAAGGAGTGCGCCGGAGGAATACCGTTCGGAAATGGTATTCATGATGAAACCTTTCAAATGCTTGGATTGTGTCCCGGATCCCAAGGCATGAGCGCGGGGGGACAGCTCATGCCTTCAAGGATCACAGGACTGCGACGGCTGCGCAAATGCAGACGCGATTTGCACCGTGCACCGGGTCAACGCTGACGGTTTGGAAAGGTTCCCCCAAGGATTGTTACAATTTGTTCAGATAGCGTCCCCTTGCAAGGGGCGTTTAAAATCTGACCCACAATCCGGGATGCTGTTGCAGGTGGCACGAACCGGCGGGGGCCGGATGGGGGAACTGAATTCGTGTCACCTGCAAATCGTCTGGCTGTTTGGTCAGGCAATTCGCTTCGTCGGGGGGCGAGGAGATTGCCAAAACCTGAGACTATGACCAAGGTCAGCCAGCCTGTCTTTCAAAGAACAGGAGCATGCGTTTGTTGTCGCCATTTTCGTCCGACAGGACATGGCCCGATACCATCGTCTGGATCAGTTCGCCGTCGTCATCGAGTAACGAGCATTCGGTTGCTGTCAGATAGCCCTTGTCCATCCATCCGGAGCGGACCGGTTCACTGCCAAGGTGACGGGATTTCGGGGTCAACAGGGCCGACAGGTCCTTGCCGTTCAGATCCTCGATGTGCTTGTGCAGCATGGACAGGCAGCTTGTGTTGGCCGAAAGAATTTCACCCTCTTCGCCGATCATCAGGGCAGGCATTGGCATCTGCTGGATCAGCCCGTCGAACTGCTGGGCAGTGTGTTGTGCCCGGCGTTCCGCTTCGCGAAAATCCGTGATGTCATGCAGGGAGATGACAGCCCCGATCTTCTGGCCTCGCTGATCCTGAATGGATCGCCCGTGCGTGCTGACGATGCGCGGTTCCGAACCATATCGGTCGACGATGATCTCGGACTGGTCCTTCTTGCCGCCATTGAAGGCACGGGTGAGCGGGCTGTTGCTGATGTCGAGTGGCGTGACGCCATCGGCTTCAAACAGACGGTGTGTGGTGATCAGCGGCATCAGCAGGCTGAGAGAATTTTCGATGCCGAGAAGCTCGCTTGCGCTCTTGTTGAACAGGACCGGCAGACCATTGTCGTCACAGGCGATGATGCCATCCTGTGCGTTGTCCAGCACGGCAGAGAGATATTCCCGCTCAATCTCGAGTTCGCGGGTCTTTTCCATCACCAGCTCTTCGAGATGCTCGTTGGCGGCGGCCAGTTCTTCCTTGGCCAGCTTGCGCGAGATATGGGCAAACATGCGGGCGCCGAGGATTGTGAAGTTCACCGGCTTTTCGATATAGTCGACGGCGCCGCACTGCAGGGCTTCGACATGATCCTTGGTTTCTTCACGGGCGGTGACGACCACGACCGGCAGGTCCAGATGGGGATAGAGCTCCTTCTGGCGCAGCAGTACGTCGAAGCCGCTCATGCCGGGCATGACGAGGTCGAGCAGCATCAGGTCGGGAGCGTCGTTGCTTAGCGCCTCCAGCGCCTGTTTGCCATCTGCGGCCAGAACAACTTCATAGCCCTCATAGTCTGCGAAGAGACCGAGAATTTCTCTTAGATCATCATCGTCATCGACAATCAGGACGCGTGGTTTTGACCGGTTATGGTGTCTATCTAGGCGCGGGGGAGCGCCCATGGAATCCAACATTCCTGTATGCATTTCTTCTCTCCTCTGACTGCTTCTTGTTCTTTGACGGTCCCACTTTCTAGTTCTTGTTGGCGAAGAAGGGGATCTGGGCATCGTAGAGACTGGATTGCTCGGGGGTTGCTCCCTCGACCAGTATTCTGAGTCTTCCAAACAATAGCTCGATCTTCTTTTCCTGCTCGTTGGTGAGAGGGCCGGGCTGTTCGCCCAGTTGCCTGAGATAAAGTTCGAGATCGGCAGCGGATTGACTGATCTGTTTGAAACCGATGGTTCCGCTGCTGCCCTTAACCTTATGCGCCTTGCCAGCCGCTTCCTGAGCGACGAGTGAGCACTGGTCGCCGGCACACTGAAGCTTGGTCAGGCTGAGATTGATCTCGTCCATCTCTCGCCCCAGTGTGGCGCAATGCTTTGTTATCAGGGCGCGCAGTTGATCAATCATCGTGTGGCGCGCCTCTCGCTCAGATAGTTCTGCCAGATACAGGAGATCTTGTAGGGCAGTTCTATCGGGTCGAACGGTTTGATGATGACATCAATGGCACCGTTGTTGCGGTATTCCTCGACCTCGTGCTTTTGCGCCTTGGCCGTCAGGAACACGACCGGGATGTCGGTGGTGTCGGGTTTTCCCTTCAACCGTTCCAGCGTCTCGGTGCCATCCATGCCGGGCATCATCACGTCGAGCAGGATGAGATCTGGCGAAAAGCCGGGCACCTTTTCAAGGGCTTCGTGGCCGCTGGCACAAAGATCGACAGCGTAGCCGCCGATTGAGCCGAGAGCCAATTCGGCAATTGCCCGGATATCGGGATCATCCTCGACATAGGTTATGCGTCTGAGTTTTGGTTCCATGGTTCCGTTGCCTCCTTTCATGCGATGTCCTTGAGCGGAACAGGCACTTCTTCGGGTTCCCCGGAACCCGCCTGATGCGATGAAGTGGTCGGGGACAGGTCGTGGTTGCCGTCAAGCGTTGGCGCGGCCTCTTCCATGAGGTCGAGTTCGACGTGGAATGTGGTGCCGACGCCGGTCTCCGTCTCGAAGCTGATGTGACCACTGTGGGCTCTGACGATTTCCTGCGAAATGGCAAGTCCGAGGCCGGAGCCACCGGCCTTGCAGGCACCTGAATTGTCTGCCTGTGCGAACTTGATGAAGACGCGTTCTCTGAAGGATTCCGGAATGCCGGCCCCGTAGTCCGTGACCGAGAGGCGAACCTTTTCGTTTTCCCGTTTCGCGGAGATCAGCACATAGCCATTGTCGGGCGAATATTTCACGGCGTTGGAAATGAGATTAGTCAGTACCTGCTCAAGGCGATCCGGATCTGCATGGATCGTCATGTCGTCGTCTGCGCAATCGAGTTGCAGCGAGACCTTGTACTCCTGAGCGAACCCGCGGTTCGACTCGATGGTCTGTTCAACCAGCTCCCTGACGTTGACGCTCTGGAAGTCGAAAGAGAGTTGTCCTGCTTCGATCTTCTCGATGTCGAGAATGTCGTTGACGAGCTTGGCCAGTCGATCGCAGTTGCCATAGGCGATGTCGAGCATCTTGCGCGACTGCATGGGCAATTCAGCAGGCATCAGCGTGCGAAGCAGACCGAGGGAGCCCTTGATCGAGGTCAGGGGCGTGCGCAATTCGTGGCTGACTTTTGAGACGAATTCGCTCTTCAGCCGGTCGACCTTTTTCAGTTCGGTCAGGTCGGTCATGATGCCGGTGTAGTAGATCTCGTCTTTGACCCGCATGTGGCTCACCGCGAGATGAATATGCACGGGGGTGTGATCCTTGCGGATCGCGACGACTTCGCGTCCGACGCCAATGATGTTGGGCTTGCCACCGGCCGCATAATGCCTGAGATAGCTGTCGTGCCGGTCCTTGTCATAAGGGTTCATCAGCATGGAGATATTCTTGCCGAGCATTTCTCCACGGCTGTAGCCGAACAGGTTACAGGTTCCCTGATTGATATCCTTGATGATGCCGCGCTGGTTGATGGTGAGGATCGGATTTTCCGCTGTTGCCAGAATGGCGCGAATGCGCTCCTGCTTTTCCTCCAGCCGGGAGGCCATGTCGTAGACCGAGCGCAGCAGGATGCCGATTTCGTCATTCCGGTTCTCCCCTTGAACCTTGAGGTGATCGATCGATGCGCCCATGGAAAGCTCGTGTGTGGCCTTAGTGAGCAATTGCAATGGGCGCACGAGATAGCGGGTCAGGATGGATGCAACCAGAGCGCCTGCCAGAACCAGAAGCAGGGTAATCAGGATGATCTGATCGCGCATGCTGCGGCTTTGTGCCAACACCAGTTCCATCGGGGTGACGGTGGCAATCAGGATCGGGTGACTCTCGGCGTCATCCGACAAAGACACCTTGGCGACGCGGGCGATATATTGATCATTGTGAACAATGTAGCTTTCGCCTTCGCGGCTCACCTCGCCTTCCAGAAAGGGTGCAAGTTCGGGATATTCGGTCTGCAGGCGGAAGGGTGTTTTCAGGTCGGCTCCGAAGGTCTTTGTCTTGTCCGGATGTGCAAGAAGGACACCTTTGTCGTTCGTCATCACAAAGATCTTGCCGTTCTCGACGACCTTTTCCAACCGGGCGATGGCGTGAGTCATGTCGACATTGATGACGATGAGGCCAAGGAGCTGATTGTCGTGCCCGTAAACCTTTGTCGCTGCGCGTAGAACCGCAGCATAGGGTGTTTCGATCTTGTCGTTTTCACGGTTGAGATCAATGCCGTAATAATGCACCCGGTTTTCCGGGTCTGCCAGTGTGCGGATGAAATAGGGGCGGCTGCTCTTGTCCTGCAATTGCGGGGCCTTGACGCGGGTGGCTTTGCCCCTCGTGCTATTGACCCGGATCAGTTCCATGCCGTTCTGGTCGATGAGGCGGATCTGCAACAGATCGGGATTGCTCTGGGCAAGCGACAGGAAGATCTGGGCCAGACGATCCTTCCAGATCGCTTCCTTGACCTTGGCGACGGGGTCGCTGTTGCTGGCATCGCGGGCGTCGAGAATGCCCTGGATCGGTGGTGTTCCGGCCAGCATCATGACATTGCGTTTGGTATCCGCGCTGATGGCCTTCAGATTACGAACGGCATGTTGCGCGGCAAAGTTGAGTCTCTCATCTTCGCGGTCAATGTTAGTCTTGGAATTTTGCCAGTATTGTAAAAAGCCGACAAAAATGGATGTACACAGCACGAGCCCAATGGCAATTGCCAAAAATGGAGCGAAAATACTTTCAGTGAACTTCAGATCATCAGTTCTGTAAATGCTCATTGTGGGGTTTCTCATGCCAGAATTGCTGTTTGAACTAATTATGGCACTTGTACCGATGTAAAAAGCGTTAAATAAATAAAGAAAGAAAATTTACCATCATTTATTTGTATTGGACAGTTTATTACTAAAAATCTTCATAAAGTGACTTTTTGGATTGTCGTATTCATTATTATAGTCTTAAATTGAAATAACAACTTTTTAAAAACTTGAGAGTATCTTATCTGGACGAATTCAGTAATTCTTTTTGAAATCATGATGTTAACGAGGTCGAGATGAGCTTGGTGGCCCAGATGAATACTTCGCCGGACAATGCCGATCCAACCGGTGGTCATGCCTCCGGGCTCAGAATTCTGGTGGCAGAAGATAGCTCTATCACGCAGGACCTGATCAAGCTGGTTCTGGTGCAGCGCGGCCATCTAGTTGATATCGTTGAAGATGGGGAAGCCGCGCTGAATGCCTTGCGGATCAACGCTTATGACGTCGTTTTGCTGGATTTTCATTTGCCTAAACTTGATGGCGTCGAAGTTCTCGCACAGTTTCTATCAAATGTTGGTGATCAACGGCTGCCATGCTTCGTGGCGGTGACCGGGGATGTCGAGGGGCTGCTCGCCCATCGCTCCAATTGCGAGCATTTCGACCGGATCGTTCCCAAACCGCTCAATATCGAGGAAATCCTCTCGATCATCGATGAGGTGAGCCTGTTCGACGGGCTCGAGCCCAGAGATCATGGCGCGTCACACGAGCAGAAGGTGAGCGAGGAGGCCCCTGCGGATGGGCGCAAGGCGCAGGCCCGAATGGAAAAGGTCGCCCAGTTTCCCCGCTCCGTGCTGTCTGCGATCAGTCCCGATCTGCATTTTCTGCGCTGGCCCTATGACTTTGCCGAGAGCCTGATGACAGGGGGCGTTGGCAAGCTCGATACCGCCGGTTTTGATGGCATCGTCATCGAGGAACCAACGACGGCAGCAGCCATCAGCCCGCTCTGGCAACATCGAGGTCTGCATCTTCTTCCCATCATTGATCTGAAAGGCTCGCTTGGGCCGCTGGCGGACGTGGATGCCTCCAAGCTTTCGGTGTCCTCTGCCGAGCAGATCGAGGATACGATCGAGCGCTATCATCAGAGAAGCATCGAGCTGCACCGGGATATCCTGCAATCCGATGTGCTGGCCGACAAGATGCTGGCGCGGATGTATGTCACCGGTAAGCCGCTCGAGCCCTTCTATTCCTATCAGAGCCTTGAAGCGGTGATTTATAACATGCCGCTTGAGAGCCGGATTGTGCTGGAAGAGGCGAGCAAGCTGGCCGAGAGCGGCTTTCTCAGGGCCTCCTTCTTCGAGCGGTTTCACATTTGCGACGATTGTGGTGGATCGCAGTTCAATGTGCGGGAGGAATGCCCCGTCTGCCGGTCTTCTCATCTGAAGGAAGACAGCTATTTGCATCACTTCAAGTGCGCCTATCAGGGGCCGGAAGCTGATTTTCTCAAGGGGGACGAGCTTGTCTGCCCCAAATGCCGGCAGCGTCTGACGCATTTCGGCAGTGACTATGACAAGCCCGGCACCGTGATCTGCTGCCAGTCCTGCGGCCATTCCACATCGGAGCCCAATGTCGGCTTTGTCTGCCTGTCTTGCGGGGCTCATACGGATGGCGATGCGATCCAGACCCGTGACGTGTTTGGCTATAGCCTGAATGACAAGGCCGTTGATTTCCTCCGGGTTGGCCAATCCTATCTGGGCTTTACCGAGAAGGTGCTGAAATTCTCCGATCTGCCACTCGATCTGGTGGTGTCGCTGAACGAGGAAGCACGGCTGTATAATGAAACCCGGACGCCTTTCGCCTTGCTCGAAATTGGCTATGAACGGGCGCGCGAGCTGGAACGTGAGCACGGGCCGCGGCAATTCAGGCTGATGCGCGAGCAGTTTCTCGAGAATCTGCGCAACCTCTTCTCCGTCATGCAGTCAGGGCCGGAAAGCAAGGTCGTTAGGGGGCATTCCTTCGATTTCGCGTTGCTGCATCGGTCCGATCCGGCTCGGGTTCGCACCATCACGGACGATCTGATTGCGCAGGCAGTTCAGAATCTGCGTGTCGATCTGAAGGTCAAGATCACCGTCTTCGGACCTGGAGACCTGTTCTGATGTCAGGGCCCCTTGCGGACGGTATTGATTTTCTGTCTTCCCAGTCTCTTGCGGGCCTGCTGGCGCTCTATTGGTTCGTGTTGCTATTTGAGGTGCCGCGCTATGCCTTTTCCTTTCTGGTGGCGGCCTTTGTCGTGCGCGACCGGCAGGATCTGGAAGGCTGGAGCGGCTGGCAGGGGCGGCTGTCGGTGATCATCGCCGGGCACAATGAAGAGGGCTCTATCGAGCGCTGTGCACGCAGTCTGTGGGAGCAGAGCTTGCCGCCTGACGAGATCGTCGTGATCAGCGATGGTTCGACGGACAATATGGCCCGGACCCTGCGGCGCTTGCAGCTGGAGGGCATTGTGCAGAAGGTGCATTGTACGCAACTGAGAGCTGGCAAGTCCGCTGCGACCAATCTGGCCGAGCGGCTCGCCGATGGCGACGTGATGGTCAATGTCGATTGCGATTGTTCGTTCGACCGCCATGCTCTGAGGAATATCGTCGCGCCTCTGATCGATGAGGATGTCGCGGCCGTGTCTGGCAACATTCTGATCCGGTCACAGGAAAAGAGCCTCTGGACGGCCTTTCAGGCCATCGAATATCTGATCTCCATTTCGCTCGGCAAGCGGGTGCAGGAGATGCTGGGGCAGGTGACATGCGCTTCGGGAGCGTTCGCAGCCTTTCGCACCTCGGCCTTGCGCGGGGTTGGCGGGCTAGATGCCGGGGGTGGTGAGGATCTTGATGTCACCCTACGGCTTCGTCGCAAGGGCTGGAAGATCGCCTTCGGAGCCGATGCGATCTGCTATACCGATCCACCGCAAACCGCGACGGCTCTGATCAAGCAGCGCTTTCGCTGGGAGCGGGATGCGGTTCGTCTGCGCTATCGCAAGCATGTCAACCTGATGAACCCGTTCAGCCGCCATTTCCAGCCAGTTGAATTGCTGCATGAGCTTGAGTTTCTGATCTTCAACGTGTTCGCCGCGCTGGCCTTGCCCTTCTATCTGGTGTGGCTGTTTGCAACCTATGGTGATCTGGCGTTGCCGGTTCTAATCGGTGCGCAATGCGGGCTGTTGATGCTCGATCTCTTGATCTTTCTGATCGCTGGCTTTGCCACCCCACAAGCCCATTCGCTGGCGCTCATTCCTTTCGTTCTGGGCTACAGCCTGTTTTACGGCAATTTCCTCAGGGTGATCCGGCTTCTTGCCTATGGGCAGGAGTGGGTGTTTCGCAGCTCCTACCGGGACAGTTATGTGCCGGACAAGGTGCATGATGTCAGGGAGTGAGATCGTGATGCCTACCCAGAGAAATCTGACCGAATTTCAATGCCAATCCAGTAGAGAGTCTTGACATGAGAAATCTCAAGAAACGTCCGCGAACAGACAATCTGACCAATCAGACCCGGCGGTCCGGTGTCTCGGTGGGTCGTCGTATCTATCTGGGATTGCTTGTTGTTTTCGCGGTTGTTGTCGCCAACTACTTCTGGGGTGATCTGTTTCTGCTCAAGGGCGACGGTCTCGTGATGCGCGACAAGAGCGTGATTGCCGCGAGCTATGTTTCGCGCATCGAAGAGGTTGCTGTGAAGGAAGGCCAGATGGTCAAGAAAGGCGATGTCATCCTGCGGATCGAGTCGCCCGAACAGCTCGAACGGCTCGCAGACCTGTCGACACGGCAGGCGGATCTCATTCAGCGCTCGGCGGAATTCCGGCTGAGGATGCAGATCGCGGATCGCCTGCTGCCACTTGCCAAGCAGCGTCAGCAGCAGACGGGTGAATTGCTGGATACGATTGGACAGCTCAAGACCAGCGGCAACCTGACGAATGAGCGCTATCACGACATCCTGTCGGAGTCCTTTGAGGCCAGTGCCGAGCTTGCCAAGCTGATTGCGGATCAGGAGACCCTATCGGATCAGATGGCCTCGCTGGAGACGGCTCGTGACGGAGCGGAGATGGCGCTGATCGATCTCAAGGATCACTATGCACAAGGGGAAATCCGTGCGCCGGTCGACGGGGCCATTGGTACTCAGGTGCCATCACCGGGCTCGGTCTACCGGTCCGGGGATCCGATGCTGTCGATCTATTCGGGCGAGGCCTATGTTCTGACCTATCTGCCGCGCCGCTATCTCTTTTCCATTGAGGTCGGCATGGAGGTGATGGTCTCCAGTGGTCGTTCCTCCGAGGCAGGGGTGATCGACGCGATCCTGCCCGTCTCGGATATGTTGCCGCAGGAATTCCAGAGCAACTTCAAGCCACGCGAACGCAGCCAGCTGGCGCGTATTCGCTTTGTCGAACCGCCGAAGTTTCCCCTCTACGAGAAAGTGCGCGTGTCGGGCCGCTATCTGTGGTGATCAGTCCGTTGTGTGACGACGGGCGACGCTTGCCGGTCTGCCGGGCAGATTGAGCGCCATGTCGCCTTTGGGACGCTGTGCGATGATCTTGCCCTTGGCAATGACGCAGAGCCGGTCTGCCCTCAGGCGGATCGCCTCGATCGGGTTGCCAGCGTCGAGAATGACGAGGCTCGCCTTCTTGCCGACTGCGAGACCGTAATCCTCAAGCCCCATGATGGCGGCGCTTTCCTTGGTCACCATATCGAAGCAACGACGCATGTCCTTGGGGCTGGTCATCTGGGCGACATGCAGGCCCATGAAAGCGACGTCGAGCATGTCGGCGGTGCCGAGGGAATACCACGGATCCAGCACACAATCCTGACCGAAGCCGACCCTGATGCCGTAGGACAGCATTTCAGGCACGCGGGTCTGACCACGCCGTTTCGGGTAGGTGTCGTGGCGACCCTGCAGCACGATGTTGATGAGCGGGTTGGGAATGGCGGACACTTGCGCCTCTGCCATCAGGGGCAGGAGCTTGGAGACATAGTAATTGTCCATGGAATGCATGGAGGTGAGGTGCGAGCCTGCGACCCGGCCCTGAAGCCCGAGGCGTTGGGTCTCATAGGCGAGCTGTTCGATGTGGCGTGACATCGGGTCGTCGCTCTCGTCGCAATGCATGTCGACCATCAGGCAGCGTTTGGCGGCGATTTCGCAAAGCTCGGTGACAGAGCGCTTGCCGTCTTCCATGGTGCGTTCAAAGTGGGGAATGCCGCCAACGACGTCAACGCCCATATCGAGTGCCTTGATGGTGCAGTCTCTGGCGCTCGGGGCGCGGTAGAAGCCATCCTGTGGGAAGGCGACGAGCTGCAGGTCGATATAGTCCTTGACCTTGTCCTTGACCGAGAGGAGCGCACGGACGCCCTTGAGCCCATCTTCATCGGATGTGTCGACATGGCTGCGGATCGCCAGCAGGCCCATCGAGGCGGCCCAGTCGCAATAGGTCAGCGCCCGGGCCTCGATCTCTTCCTCGGTCTGGATCGGCTTGAGCTCGCCCCACAGGGAAATGCCTTCGAGCAGGGTGCCGGATTTGTTGATGCTGGGGGTGCCGTAGGAGAGAGTGGCGTCCATGTGAAAATGCGGATCGACCAGCGGCGGGGCGACGAGATTGCCTGTTGCATCGATGATGTCTCTGGCGTCGGCCTCGATGGTCGGCTCGATTGCCGCAATCAGTCCGTTGTCAATGGCGATGTCGGCCTTCTGCCCATCGGGAAGAAAACCGCCCCTGACGATCAGATCGAAACTCATCTTTCACCTTTCTGATAGGGAACCATCAGGGCCTTGGGATAGGTGGCCCGGCGGGCCATCACGATCAGGGCCAGAATGGACAAGAGGTAGGGCATCATCAGGAAGACCTGATAGGGGATGACCCCGCCTGTCAGTTGTTGCAGGCGCACCTGATAGGCGTCGAACGCTGCAAAGAGGATGGTGCCGAGCAGAGCCTTGCCGGGGCGCCAGGAGCCGAAAACCACCAGCGCGATGCAGACCCAGCCGCGACCGTTGACCATCTCGAAGAAGAAGGAGTTGAAGGCCGACATGGTCAGGAAGGCGCCGCCGATGGCCATCAGGGCGCTGCCGACCATCACTGCGCCCATGCGCATGGCGACGACCGAAATGCCCTGTGCCTCGACCGACTCGGGGCTCTCGCCAACGGCCCGTACGGCGAGACCGAGCGGCGTCTTGTAGAGCACATAGGCCACGAGGCCTGCCAGAATGAAGGCGAAATAGGTGAGCGGCGTCTGGGTGAACAGCGCCTCGCCAACAAGCGGGATCTTCGATAGGCCGGGGATGGCATAGGGCTCGAAGGCGTCGATCTTCGGCGGTGATGTCACCTGAGGCAGCACGAGACGATAGACATAGTAGGTCAGGGACGTCGCCAGCAGGGTGATGCCGATGCCGGTGACATGCTGGGAGAGGCCGAGCGGCACGGTGAGGAAGCCGTGCAAAGCACCAATGGCAAGGCCTGTCAATGCGGCGATTGTGATGCCGAACCAGAGATCGCCGCCAAGATAGACCGTGACCCATCCGGCAAAGGCTCCGGCAGTCATGATGCCTTCGATGCCGAGGTTGAGCACACCGGCGCGTTCGCAGATCAGCTCGCCCATGGTGGCGAAGATCAGCGGCGAGGCGATGCGGATGGTGGCGACCCAGAAACTGGTGGTCAGAAGGATGTCGAGAGCTTCCATCATGGTTCTATCTCCATCTGACGCGGTAACGGGTGAGCATGATGGCGACGACCATGGTGAGGAGCGCGGTGGCGACCATGACATCGGCGATGTAGCTGGGGACCCCCGCCGAGCGGCTCATGGCGTCGGCACCGACGAAGATGCCTGCGACGAACAGGGCGGAGAGCAGCACACCAAGAGGGTTCAGCATGGCGAGCATGGCGACGACCACGCCGGTCATGCCGTATCCGGGCGAGAGATCAAGGGTCAGGTTGCCCTTGAGGCCAGAAACTTCGGAGAAGCCCGCAAGGGCAGCAAGGCCACCCGAGAGGAGCGCCGTCTTGGCAAGCACCCGGTTGACCGGAATGCCTGCAAAACCGGCGGCTTTGGGATTGTGGCCGACGGCACGCATCTCGTAGCCGAGGGTGGTCTTTTTCATGATCACCCATGTGATGACGGCTGAGGCGACGGCGATGACAAAGCCGTAATGGAGGCGCTTGCCTTTGACGAGGCGGCCGAGGCGGCCTTCCGGATCAATGCTCTCGGAGCGAGGCCAGCCGAGACCCATCGGGTCCTTCAGCGGACCTTCCAGCAGCATCGAGACAAACAGCAGGATGACGAAGTTGAGCAATAGGGTGGTGACCACCTCATCGACCCCGAAGCGGGTTTTGAGCAAGGCGGGTCCGAGCAGCATCACCGCGCCGCCGATCATGGCGGCAAACATGATCGATGGGATGAGCAGGTAGGAAGGCCATGGCAGGGCGCCGGTGCCCATGATGACGGTGATGACGGCCCCGACATAGAGCTGGGCTTCGGCGCCGATGTTCCAGAGCTTGGCGCGGAAGGCAACCGCCACGGCAAGGCCGGTGAAAATCAGCGGTGTGGCGCGCGTGAGGGTCTCGAACAGGGCGAATTGCGAGCCGACAGCGCCCTTGATGACGAGATAAAAGACCGACAGGGGCGAGGCCCCGGCCAGCAGCACCAGAATGGAGGCAAAGATCACAGTGGCCGCGATGGCCCCTGCGGGATAGAGAAAGGCCGTCGCCAGCGAAGTGGACTCTTTGGGTTCAAGCCGCATCGGATGCTCCAGCGGTGTTGTCTTTGTGGCCTGCCATCAGCACGCCGAGTTCCTGCACACTGCGCTCGCCACGGGCAGAGGGGCTCGACAGCTGTCCCTCAGAGATCACGACAATGCGGTCGGAGAGGGTGCGGATTTCGTCAAGATCTTCGGAAATCAGCAGGATGGCCGCGCCACGCTTGCGGGCTTCGAGGAGGCGATTGTGCACGTAGGTGACGGCACCCACATCAAGGCCACGGGTCGGCTGGGCGGCGATGATGAGTTTGGGGTCATCGCCGAGGGCGCGAGCGAGAATGAGCTTTTGCATGTTGCCGCCCGACAGCAGGCGAATGCGCGCGTCGGGAGAGGGGCATTTGACGTCATAGTCGACGATTGCCTGCTCGGTGGATTGTCTTGCGCTCTTCCAGTCAAGCCATCCGGCGCTGGAGAAGGGCTTGTTGCGGTAATTCTCGGAAATGGCGTTTTCCATCACCGACATGTCACCAATCGCGCCCATGGCGTGGCGATCCTCGGGAATGCGGCCAACGCCCATGCGCAGGGCCTGACGGGGGGACCATCTGCCGACTTCCCTGCCATTGAGCAGCATGTCGCCGCTCTCTTGCGAGATCATGCCGGAGAGGAGCGCGGCGAGGGCTACCTGACCGTTGCCGGAGACCCCGGCAAGACCGGTGATCTCACCTTCGCGCAGCACGAGGTCGATATCTCTGAGGGGTGTCGCAGTGCCTTCGCGGCTGGTCGAGACCTTGATCAGTTCGAGCACCGCTTTGCCCGGTGTGACGGGTTCGACTTCGGGAACCTTGATTTCCTCGCCAACCATCAGGGCCGCGAGTTCGTGGCGGTCGGTCTCGCCGGTCTTGCGCTCACCGGTCAGTTTGCCGGAGCGCAGCACGAGCACGCGGTCACTGATTTCGACCACTTCGTGGAGCTTGTGCGAGATGAAGATGACGGACATGCCCTGAGCGATCAGCATCTTCAAGGTCTTGAAGAGCGCGTCGGTCTCAAGGGGGGTGAGAACCGCGGTGGGTTCGTCGAGAATCAGAATGCGGGCGTCGCGGTAGAGCGCCTTGAGAATTTCCACGCGCTGGCGTTCGCCGACCGTCAACTCTGAGACCATCGCGTTCGGGTCAACTGTGAGGCCGAAGTCCTGCGAGAGCTTTGTGATGCGCTCGCGGGCTGCCTTGCGGTCGAACTTCCACGACCAGAGGCTCTGGGTGCCAAGGGCGATGTTGTCGAGGACGGACAGATTGTCTGTGAGGGTAAAATGCTGGTGCACCATGCCAACGCCTGCCTCAAGGGCGGCTGAGGGCTCTCCCGGTGGCAGGGGCTGGCCGAAGAGCTCGACCGTTCCTTCATCGGCGACATAGTGGCCGAACAGGATGTTCATCAATGTGGTCTTGCCGGCACCATTCTCGCCAAGCAGCGCGATGACCTCGCCCTTCTTCAGCTCGAACGTGATGGCGTCATTGGCCACGAGCGGGCCAAAACGCTTGGTGATGCCGGAAAGGCGGAGAACAGTCTCCGCCTCTCTCGCAGCCTTGTCAGCCATTAGCTGGACTTCGGTTCGCTGTCGTTGATTTCAACGGTTAAGGAGCCGTCCTTGATGGCGGCTTCTTTCTCGGCGACCAGAGCCAGAGCTTCTTCGGGAACCTTGCCTTCGAATGTGCCGAGCGGAGCGAGCGAGCAGCCGCCTTCTTTCATGAAGGAGAAGAGGCCGTAATCTTCAGCGCTGAAGCTGCCTGCCTGAAGCTGGGCGATGGCGTGGTCAAGGGTTGGCTCGAAGTGCCACAGGGCAGATGCGACCACGGTTTCGGGATAGTCGGACTGGGTGTCGATGACGTTGCCGACGGCCAGCAGGCCTTTTTCCTTGGCCGCATCGGACACACCAAAGCGCTCTGCATAAAGAAGGTCAGCGCCTGCCTCGATCTGGGCGAATGCAGTTTCCTTGGCTTTCGGCGGATCAAACCAAGAGCCGATGAAGGCGACCTGGAAGGTGATGTCCGGGGTCATTTCCTTGGCGCCAGCCATGAAGGCGTGCATCAGGCGGTTCACTTCGGGGATCGGATAGCCGCCAACCATGCCGATGTTCTTGGACTTGGTCATGGCACCGGCGATGATGCCGGAGAGGTAGGAGGCGTCCTGAATGTAGTTGTCGAAGGTGGCGAAGTTGGGCAGGTCTTCTTTCGACTTGAAGCTGGAGCCCATCAGGAAGGCAACGTCTGGATAATCGGCGGCCACGGTGCGGGCTGCTTCTTCAACGCCGAAGACTTCACCAAGGATCAGCTTGTGACCGGCCTCGCAATATTCGCGCATAACGCGCTCATAGTCGCTGTTCGAGGTGTTTTCCGAATAGACATATTCGATGTCGCCACGTGCCTTTGCAGCTTCTGCGGCGATGTGGATGCGGCTGACCCACTGCTGCTCAACCGGAACGGTGTAGATGGCAGCGGTCTTGATGGGTTCGGCAGCCTGTGCCCGATGGCTGAGGCCACCAAGGGTCAGAGCGGCAGCGCTTGCACCGGTCAGCTGCATGAAGTGACGACGAGAGATAGATGGAAAGAATATTTTGTTGTTTGCCATTGGAGTCCCCGAATTATTGGTTGTTTCGCCCTACTTTTGACGAAGTGATTTCGATTTTCAAGGCGAAAGTGATGGATTTTTTATCACGCGGGGGCGGAGTCTAAATTTTGGGCAGTATGACTTGGGTGCTGGTTGGTCGGGAGCCAAAAGAAATGGTGGATGACCTTCCATAGCCAAGAGGTCTCATCTGGAAACCGGGACTTGCCTGTCAGGAATCGCTGAAAACCTCAGCCAGAGAGCGTTCGCTTGTCTTTCGCTCGGAAAGGTTGAGGCCGGAGTGCAGGTCGACGATATGGCTCTTCATGATCTGCTCGGCGGCTTCCTCGTCGCCCTTGCGAAAGGCCGTCAGGAGCGCGTGGTGCGAATGGCTTTCGCAGGTGGTGTCCGAGCGCTTGCCATAAAGGGCGATGGCAAGAGACGAGCGTGACACAAGGGAATGCAGGATCTGGGTCAGGATGTTCTGGCTGGCGATTTCTGCTATGGCCAGATGGAAGGATCCGGACAGAGTTAGGGCCAGACCCATGTCGCCCTTGTCGAGGGCATCATGCTCGGCTTCGATGTGATTTTCCAAATGCGTAAGCGCTTCACTCGTCATGGCTTTTGCCGCCATGCGGGCGATCCTCGGCTCGACGAGGGTGCGGGCCTCGAACACCTCTTGAGCTTCGCGCACGCTGGGCGTCGAGACGAAGGCGCCCCGGTTGCGCTCGATGGTCACTAGGCCACCGTGGGCAAGAGCCTGTAGAGCTGTTCGGGCCACGGTCCTGCTAACGCCAAACGTATCGCCTACTTCGTCTTCCGGCAGTTTCATGCCTGGTCGCACCTTGTGTCCCAGAATCGCAGCCTCGATCTGCTCGCAAATTTCCAGTGCGCGGCCCGGGGGAAGGGAATAGGCGCGGTTCACGGGGGCGTGGTCCATTATCGGGGAACTCCATTGATTGGCGCGACGTCAACAAAGAGGCCGCTCTTTTTAAATACGCCTCGATTTGAATTCAATCAATAGGGTGATCGTATACAATCTTTGAGCACAATGTATTCAAAATGATTAATTATTGAGCACGCAAAAGCCTGTCTGATATTTCAATGCTATCTAATATAGGTTGTATTTCAATGGTTTGATTTGAATTTGAAATTTGGCACGCGGCTTGCAAATTCCTCAGCGAATGCATGAGGAGCTATCAATGCGATCAAAATCGGCCCTTGAACTTGTTGGACTGACCAAGCGTTACGGACCCACTGTAGCAGTTGATTCCGTCAATCAGAAGATCCCCAGCGGCACTTACACCTGCCTGCTCGGGCCCTCCGGCTGTGGCAAGTCAACGACCTTGCGGATGATCGCGGGTCACGAAGATGTCACCGAAGGGGATATCATTCTCAACGATCAGAACGTGACGGACCTGCCGCCCGCCAAACGCGGCACAGCGATGATGTTCCAGAGCTATGCCCTGTTTCCGCATTTGAGCGTCGCGGACAATGTTGCCTTCAGTCTGAAGATGAAGGGGGTTGAGAAGGGCGCGCGTCTTGCCAAGGCCGTCGAACTGCTCGAACTTGTCGATATGGCGCCCTACAAGGAGCGTCTTCCCTCCCAGCTGTCCGGTGGCCAGCAGCAGCGCGTCGCTCTGGCGCGGGCGCTGATTTCCGAGCCGAACATCCTGCTGCTAGATGAGCCGCTGTCTGCGCTTGATCCGTTCCTGCGGATCCGGATGCGCACGGAGCTGAAGCGTCTGCAGCGGGAACTCGGCATCTCCTTCATGCATGTGACCCACTCGCAGGACGAGGCACTTGCCCTTGCCGACCATATCATTGTGATGAATGGCGGGATCATTGAACAATCCGGCCCGCCGCTTGAGGTGTTTGATGCGCCACGGACCGAGTTTGTTGCCCGTTTCATCGGTGGGCACAATGTGGTCCAGCATGGTTCTGACAAGCTTGCCGTTCGCGCTGACCGCATCACCCTGTCGGGCGAGAAGACGAGCGAGAGCGCCATGCCCGCTGTCGTCACCGCCATCGAATATCTGGGGTCCAGCTTCAGCGTCGCCGTGGATGCGGCCGAGACCGGAGAGCTGACCGTCAGCGTCAACGACGCGACATTCTTTGCCAATCCAGTTGAACTTGGCCAATCGGTCTTCCTCACGTGGAAGGCGGAGGACGCCCATACACTTGCGGCCTGAGCCGCATCTCTGCCGGCGACATTCCGTCATCGGCCAGTCACAGGGAACTAAAGAGGAGCACCCAATGACGATCAAGCAGGATAAAAAGGGCGTCAGCCGTCGCGCCGTTCTCAAAGGGACCGCAGCGACTGCCGGTGCGGTTATCGGTTCGGGCGCCATCACCGGTTTTCCGACGGTGTGGTCGCAGAACATCAAGAATGTGACGCTGCGCCAGTTCGGTACGGGCGTGTCCAACCTCAATGACGTGGCCAAAAAGGTCAAGGAAGACCTCGGCTTCACTCTTGAGATGACCGCTCTTGATTCCGATGCTGTCACCCAGCGTGCAGCGACCCAGCCGGGTAGCTTCGATATCGCAGACATCGAATACTGGATCTGTAAGAAAGTCTGGCCGACAGGCAACCTGCAGGCCATGGATACCTCGAAAATCAAGAATTATGACAAGATCGTCGGTATCTTCAAATCGGGCAAACTGACCCCTGAGTCCACCATCGCGCAGGGCACCGCTCCTCATTCCGTCGGGTTTGTTGATGGCCCGGGCGGCACCAGCTTCTCCGACAAGGAAACCGGCTGGATGACCCTCATCCCGACCATCTATAACGCTGACACTCTCGGCATTCGTCCTGACCTGATCGGCCGTCCGATTTCCAGCTGGACCGAACTGCTGAACCCCGAGTTCAAGGGCAAGGCCTCGATCCTCGACATTTCCTCTATCGGCATCATGGATGCGGCCATGGTCTGCGAAGCCATGGGCGAGATCCAGTATGGCGACAAGGGCAACATGACCCGCGAAGAGATCGACAAGACCATGGCGATCTTCACCGAAGCCAAGAAGAGCGGCCAGTTCCGTGCCTTCTGGAAGACCTTCGACGAGAGCGTCAACCTGATGGCCTCTGGCGAAGTGGTGATCCAGTCCATGTGGTCGCCTGCCATCACCGCGGTCAAGTCGCGCGGTATTCCTTGCGTCTACCAGCCGCTGAAAGAGGGCTATCGTTCCTGGGGTGGCGGGATTGGCCTGTCGAGTGCTCTATCCGGCCTCGAGCTCGAAGCAGCCTATGAATATATCAACTGGTATCTGTCCGGCTGGGTCGGTGGCTACCTGATGCGTCAGGGCTACTATTCTGCTGTTCCTGAAACCTCCAAGAACTTCATGAGCGAGAATGAATGGGGTTACTGGTTCGAAGGCAAGGAAGCCACCGGCGACATCACCAGCCCGACCGGCGACAAGCTGGCCAGTGCTGGCGACAAGCGCGACGGCGGTTCCTTCTACGACCGTATGGGCTCCGTTGCCTGCTGGAACGCTGTTATGGACGAAAACCAGTATATGGTCCGCAAATGGAACGAGTTCATCGCGGCCTAAGTCTTTCAAACTGCTCTCTCGCGCGTCCCGGCTTTGGCCTTCTGGCCTGGGTTGGGGCGCGTCCCCCAAAGATGGTCTTTAACAGCCACGGATAGCCTCACGGATCGCCAATGACGGATGTGACACACAGTGCAGTGCCGGAACCAAGGCCTGCCGCTCCCTCGAAAAGACGCAAACGCCATGGCCTGTCGGATGCCGTATCCGGGTGGCTCCTGTCCACGCCGCTGGCGCTCGTGTTGCTGTTTTTCCTCGTGCTGCCGATCATCATGATCGTTGTCGTGAGTTTCTGGGGCGCGACCGAATTCTCGATCTATCCGGCCTTCCAGTTTGACAATTATGAATTCCTCCTGACGTCGCCGGTCACCTACAAGGTGTTTCTGAACACCTTCAAATATGCCGCAATCACGTGGGTGTTCACGCTGGGGATCGGCTTCACGGTCGCCTATTTTCTGGCCTTCCATGTGCGCACGCTGACCTGGCAGATTGTCCTGTTCCTTCTTTGCACGATCCCCTTCTGGACCTCAAACATCATCCGCATGATTTCGTGGATCCCGTTTCTGGGGCGCAACGGCATTGCCAACTCGTCGCTCATTTCCATGGGCGCGATCGACGAGCCGCTCGAATGGCTGCTCTATTCCGACTTTTCCGTCATTCTCGCCTTTGTTCATCTCTACACGCTGTTCATGGTGGTGCCGATCTTCAACACCATGATGCGCATCGACAAGTCGCTGATCGAAGCGGCCTATGACAGCGGCGCGACGGGCTTCCAGACCCTGACCAACGTCATCATTCCGTTGACCAAGCCGGGGATCGTCATTGGCTCGATTTTCGTTACCACGCTGGTGATGGGCGATTTCATCACCGTGCGCTTCATGTCCGGTAGCCAGTCTGCCAACGTCGGGCGGCTGATCTCCAATGACATCGCGCTGCTGCAATATCCGTCAGCGGCAGCGACTGCGGTCATCCTGCTAATCACCGTGTTGCTGGTGATCGCCATACTTCTTCGCTTCGTCGACATCAGGAAGGAGCTGTAATCATGGAAAAACGGTCCAGATCCTTCTACGTTTTGGCGACCTTCTTTGTGGTCTTCCTGATCTTCCTCTATGGCCCGACCATCACCATCGCGATCCTGTCCTTTCAGGGGCCGCAGGGTGGTCTCACCTTCCCCATGCGCGGGGTATCACTGCACTGGTTCCGGGATCTGTTTGAGGAGCAGGCCGTGGGTGACATCTGGGGCAGTTTTGCGAGGTCTCTCGTTCTCGGCCTGATGGTGATGGCGACAACTGTTGTTGTCTCTGTGATGGGCGGGCTTGCCTTCCGCAAGCGCTTTCCCGGCTCAAGCGTGATCTTCTATTTGATCATCACCTCGCTCGTCATCCCCTCGATCCTGATCTCGCTCGGGGTGGGGCTCATCTTCTCGCAGACCGGGCTCAATGTGCACTGGTCGACATCGGGTTACGGTTCGCAGTTAACATGGACGCTGCCGTTCGGCCTCCTGATCATGTTTGCGGTGTTCAACCGGTTCGACAAATCCTATGAGGAAGCGGCTCGGGATCAGGGAGCAACGGCGTGGCAGACTGTGCGCCATGTGGTGCTGCCGATCATTGCGCCGATGCTCATCGGGGTGGCCCTGTTCGGCTTCACCCTGTCCTACGATGAATTTGCCCGTACGCTTCTGACTGCAGGTAGCTACAACACCCTGCCGCTCGAGATTTACGGCATGACGACCAACGTGACGACACCGGTAATCTTCGCCCTCGGTACGCTGACGACTGCCTTCTCCTTTGCGATCATTGCGGTGTTTCTTGTGACGGTTCTGGTGATGAACCGGCGCCGGGCCCGATTGGGATCTGATGCCGGCAAGGGAATGGTCTGATGCATATTCTGGTCATCAATCCCAATTCCACCGCAGCGATGACCAAGTCAATCGGGGAAGCCGCGCAACAGACCGTTCGCGAAGGCACCCGCATCACGGCGGTCAATCCCACCGACACGCCACCGGCCATTCAGGGGCCGGAGGACGGAGCGGCGGCCTTGCCCGGTCTTTTCCGCCTGTTTGACAAGCTGGTGCTGGAAGAAGGCGGCTATGATGCCTGTGTTATCGCCTGCTTCGATGATACTGGGCTTGGCGAGTTGAAGGCCCGCTCACAGATTCCGGTGATCGGAGTCGGTGAGGCCGGGTTTCATGCCGCCATGCTGATCGGGGATCGCTTCTCGGTGGTCACCACCTTGTCGGTTTCGATCCCGGTGATCGAGGGCAATATCGAAGCTTATGGCTTTTCCTCCCGTTGCCACAAGGTGCGCGCATCCGAGGTGCCGGTGCTCGATCTTGAGACCAACCCCGAAAGTGCTTGCGAGCGCATCGCGGCAGAAATCGAGCGAGCAATTGCGGACGAGAATCCGGGTGCGATCGTGCTTGGCTGCGCGGGCATGGTGGATCTCAGCCGCAGCTTGACCGCGCGGTTTGGGCGTCCAGTGCTGGATGGTGTTTCATCGGCTGTCGCCTTGTGCGAGGCGCTGTTTTCCATTACGGATGACCGCAATGCTGCCTGACGCATAGAAACCGAACTGGAAAGAGCGATGAGTGATCTGGTGATCCGGCCCGCGAGCCTTGAAGAATTTGCAATCGCGGTTGAATGGGCCGCTGGCGAAGGGTGGAACCCCGGGCTTGATGATCTCGCCGTCTTTCATGGGGCCGATCCGGACGGGTTTATCATGGGCTTTCTTGATGGGGAGCCGGTCTCTTCGATTTCCGTTGTGCGCTACAGTGACGACTTCGGTTTTCTGGGCTTTTACATTGTTCATCCCGATCATCGTGGGTCTGGCGTCGGAATGGCGACATGGACCGCTGGCATGGCGCATCTTGAAGGCTGCACTGTCGGGCTTGATGGTGTCGTGGCGCAGCAGGAAAACTACCAGCGGAGCGGTTACACGCTGGCGGGCCGGAATGTCCGCTACTGCGGGACCATCTCGACACCTCCGGCTGAGAAGACTGTGATTGATGTTTCCGAGCTTGGAGAGCAGGATGCAAGCGACATGCTTGCCCTTGATCGGGAATGCTTCGGGCTGGATCGCGAGCCGTTCATTCGCCCCTGGACCCTGCCGCAGCACGGGGTAAGGCGCACCAGTCTTGCGGCCAAAGTGGACGGGCGATTTGTCGGCTTCGGGACGATCCGCACCTGCCGGGAGGGCTACAAGATCGGGCCGCTCTTCTGTCAGGGGCCTTCCGCCGCCGAAGCGCTGTTTTCAGCTCTGGTCGCGACTGTGCCAGCGGAGAGCATGATCATTCTCGATGTGCCGGAAGGCAATCGGGATGCTGTCGCGCTGGCTGAAGGCGCAGGGCTGGAGCCAGTCTTTGAAACGGCGCGCATGTATCGCGGTGAGGATCCGGGCCTGCCTCTTCAGCATATTTTCGGGATCACCACGTTCGAACTCGGATGAGGGCTCGGTGCGAGAGACGGTTGCTGCGAAACGCTGCCAAATTAGGCAGGGCGTTCAAGGAACGGGCAGTCTAATTATCCTTGCTGCCTACAGGAAAAGCCGTAGTCACACCGATTTTGTGATCGGCTTGCTTCCGGAACGCTATTGGCCCACTTCTTGCTTTAAATAGAGCATGAGCATTCAAAGCGTCACCACTGCAAGAGCGCACCCCACCGCAACCTGGGAGCGGGTATTCGAGAAACTGGATCGCAAGGGCCCGAGCCTCAATATCCAGATCCGGCGTGCCATTGTCTATGCAATCGAGATCGGCTTGCTGGTCTCCGGTGATCGCCTGCCGTCCAGCCGCCAGCTTTCCAACATGCTCGGCATAGCGCGCAACACGGTGACGGCGGCCTATCAGATGCTGATCGACGAGGGCGTTCTGGTTTCGCGGGAGCGCAGCGGTATTTTCGTGGGTGATCGTCCGGCGACCATGCGCAGGCCGGTCACGGAGCGAAAGCCGGATACCATCTGGAGCAAGCGCTTTGCCGCGCGCCCGTCGGATTTCCGTCATTTCAACAAACCGCGCGACTGGCTGACCTATCCGCATCCCTTCCTCTATGGTCAGTTCGACCCGACGATCTTTCCCATCAACAATTGGCGCGAAGCGGTTCGGGTGACCTCTAGTCATCAGGCGATCTGTGGCTGGGCGGGGGATCTCATCGATGATGATGATCCTGATCTTGTCGAGCAATTGTGCGTGCATGTGCTACCCAAGCGCGGCATCTTTGCCCGTCCCGAAGAGGTGATCATCACCATAGGCTCGCAACAGGGCCTTTCCATGTTGGTGCAGTTGCTGTGCGGGACTAAGACGCGCGTCGGTATTGAGGATCCGGGCTATCCGGACATGCGCAACATGGTCAAGCTGGCGACAGGTGGCTACACAATCCTGTCGATGGACAAGGATGGCGTGATCCCCGACGAGACCTTCGGATCCTGCGACATGGCCTATCTGACGCCCGGCCATCAATGCCCGACGACGGCCATTGCTCCCTTGAAGCGGCGGCAGGCTCTTTTGCAAAAGGCCGAGGCGAATGATGTCCTCCTGATTGAGGATGATTACGAGGCGGATCTGCTGCTTGAGAATAGCTCGGAGCTCCCATGTCTGAAGAGCCTTGATACCACTGGGCGGGTGATCTACGTGGGCAGCTTCTCCAAAGCCCTCGCGCCGGGCTTGCGGATCGGTTTCATCGTCGCGCATCCGGCGGTTGTCGAGGAACTGCGGGTCTTGCGTCGTCTTTTGATGCGCCATCCTCCCACCAACAATCAGCATATTCTGGGTACCTTCATCAGTCTGGGGCATTACCAGCAGCATCTCACCAAGACAGGGCTTATATTGGCCCGTCGTGCCGGGCTGATTGCCCAGCTGCTGCCCAAATATCTGCCGCAGTGTAGCTGGCGGCGGGATCCCGGTGCCAAGAGCTTCTGGATCCGTCTGCCCGAGGGGTGCAACAGCCGGGTTCTGGAGGGTCTTGCTCGCGAGAGAGGGGTTCTCGTTGAAGCGGGGGACATCTTCTTTGCCAACCAGCAGGATGGGGTGCGGTTTATGCGCCTTGGCTTCACTTCCATCGTCGAGTCCCACATCGAATCCGGCCTTGCGATCCTTGGCAGCCTGATCGAGCAGTCGCGCGTCCAGCACTGACGATGGTCAGCGGCGACCTGCCGCATGGACCAGTTCAAAATTTTCATGGAGCCAGATGAAAAGCGCCTGCCTCAAGGCGTCACAAACATGCTATGGCTTTTGCAAACCAAAGTACGGAGACAGCAAATGGATAGTGTGGCGCAAGCAAATGACCTCGGTCATGTCATCGAGGCGGACAAGAAACATGTCTGGCATCACATGGCCCAACACAAGGCTTTCGAACAGATGGACCCCCGTATCATCGTCGAAGGCAAGGGAATGACAGTATGGGATGCCACGGGACGCGAGTTTCTTGATGGCGTCTCCGGTGGTGTCTGGACGGTGAACGTCGGCTATGGCCGGGAGAGCATCGCCAACGCAGTGCGTGATCAGCTGCTCAAGCTGAACTATTTCGCCGGTGTGTCCGGCTCCATCCCCGGCGCTTTGTTTGCCGAGAAGCTGATGGAAAAGATGCCGGGCCTCACGCGCACCTATTATTCCAACTCCGGCTCGGAGGCCAACGAGAAGGCCTTCAAGATGGTGCGCCAGATCTCTCATCGTCACTATGGTGGCAAGAAGAGCAAGATCCTGTTCCGCGAGCGTGATTATCACGGCACCACGCTTGGCGCCCTTGCTGCTGCCGGTCAGGAGCAGCGCCGCGCCCAGTATGGCCCCTTCCCGGAAGGCTTCGTCTCTGTGCCGCATTGCCTTGAATATCGTGGCCAGTATGGGGACATCGAGAATTATGGCGAACGGGCCGCAGACGCCATCGAAGAGGTAATCCTGCGCGAAGGTGCCGACACCATCGGTGCCATCTGCCTTGAGCCGGTCACGGCTGGTGGCGGTGTCATCACCCCGCCGAAGGGCTATTGGGAACGGGTGCAGGAGATCTGCAAGAAATACGAGATCCTTCTGCATATCGACGAAGTGGTTTGCGGTGTTGGCCGTACCGGCAAATGGTTCGGCTATCAGCATTATGGCATCGAGCCCGATTTCGTGACCATGGCCAAGGGCGTTGCCTCGGGTTATGCGGCGATTTCCGTGACCGCGACAACCGAACGCGTATTCGAGATGTTCAAGGATGATCCGGAGGACAGCCTGTCCTATTTCCGTGATATCTCCACCTATGGTGGCTGTGTTGCCGGTCCCGCTGCGGCGCTTGAGAATATGCGCATCATCGAGGACGAGGACCTGCTTGGCAACACCACGGCAATGGGTGAGCGCCTGATGGGCAATCTTCACGCCATCATGGAAAAGCATGAAGTGGTTGGCGATGTGCGCGGTCTCGGCCTCTTCTGCGGTGCCGAGCTGGTCACCGACCGCAAGAGCAAGGAGCCTGTTTCCGAGAAGCTCGTCGGGGCTGTTGTCGCCGAATGCATGAAGCGGAACGTGATGATCGGGGCGACCAACCGCTCGATCCCGGGTCTTAACAACACGCTCTGCCTCAGTCCGGCGCTGATTGCCACAGCCGACCAGATCGACACGATCACCAATGCGATAGACGAGTCCCTGACGGTGGTCTTCGGCTAAGTCAGTCACATGTTTTCAATGAAAAAAGGCCCGCCAGTTTGGCGGGCCTTTTTTGTTAGTTACCGTTGCGACTGGTCCTACTCGCGATGGACGGCGAAGGGCGACCAGGCCTGCGTTACCGGCATGACCTCAAGGCTGTTGATGTTCATGTGCGGGGGCAGGGACGCGACCCAATAGACGGTCTCGGCAATGTCCTCGGGCTGCAACGGGTTGGCTCCGGCATAGAGTTTGTCATAGGCTTCCTTGTTGCCGCCGGTGCGCACCAGTGTGAATTCGCTTTCCGACATGCCCGGCTCAATGGAGGTCACGCGGACGCCCTTGGCGCTGAGGTCGCTGCGCAGGTTGAGGGAGAAACGCTTGACGAAGGCCTTGGTGGCGCCATAGACGTTGGCACCCGGATAGGACCAGTTGGACGCAACGGAGGCGAGGTTGATGATGATGCCCCGGCGCTCGATGAGCGTGTCAATGGTCAGGCGGGTGATGGTGACGAGGCCGGTCACGTTGGTGTCGATCATGGTTTTCCATTGTTCCAGATCGGACTGCTCAATCCCGCTGGTGCCAAGCGCCAGACCGGCATTGTTGACGAGGGCATCGAACTTGGCAAAGCCATCGGGCAAGGAGGCAAGCGCCGCCTTGGTTGCCTCTTCGTCGCGGATGTCGAAGCAGAGAGGGTAGGCGACGTCAGGCCCACCCAGCTCGGCAACCAGCGTGTCGAGCCGATCCTGCCGACGTCCGGTGACGATCACCTTCCAGCCTTCCTTGACGAAGCGGCGGGCGATGGCGTTGCCAAATCCGGCTGTCGCGCCGGTGACGAGTGCTATTGGGGTCATGGTCCAGATCTCCAGTCTTGTCTTCTGTCGAATGGCAGGTGGTCAGGTGAACCACACCGCGAGGGTTTGCAGAGCGCCCGCAAGGGCAATAAGGATAAGGCCTATCGAGGATACCCGCCGCCAGGTGCTGAGCGTCAGGCGTGATCCGACAAGATGCCCAGCTCCATAGCCGAGCAAGGTGATCGGTAATGTGTAAAGCAGCATCAGCGGCAAATCACTGCCATATTGGCCCAGGGCGAGGCGACTTGCTACGCTGAAAAGGTCGACTGCGCCGAAGAAGATCGCGAGCGTGCCGAGGGTGGTCTCCCGCCTTGTGCCGCCAGCGAGCAGCCAGACCGCGATGAGTGGCCCTCCGACGGCGAAGGCCGCAAGCAGCATGCCCACTGCGAACGCGGCCAGAGCGCCAAGGAGCTTGTGAGCGAGCCAACGGGGTGGGTCCTGAACCATGCCAAGCAGGGCCGACAGGCAGACGATGCCTGCCACCAGAAGCTTGGTTGTGGTGGGGTCGATCATACCCGCCAGAAGGCCGCCAAACAGGGCCCCGATCGCCCCGCAGACCAGAAGCAGGGGGGTGATGCCCCAGTCGATCGCTCCGGTTCGGCGGTTTGACAGGATGAGCGCGGTCAGAACGAGATCGTTGATCAGAATGGTCGGGATCATGTTGTCCGGCGACAGGCTCGCAGACAGGCCGATGGCTGCGATCAAGGCATAGCCGAACCCGGTGATGCCGCGAAAGGCTGCCGCGACAAATATCGCCAGCGCGGGGATCAACATGTCGACAAACACCGGAATGGGCTCCTTCAAAAAGAAAGCAGCCGGGCATGAACGACCCGGCTTGCCTTGTTCTTGTCTATCGGGCCGGTCGAAGGCTTTGTAGAGCCAGCTTGGAAAAACCACCGGTCCAAGGAATGTAGGTCTGGTCCCTAGCCCATGCGTTCGGAGGCATAGGATCCGGGCGAGGCCGGGAAGACAACGGTCTTGTTGCCGTTGACGAAGACACGGCGATGAATGTGAGCATGGATGGCGCGGGCCAGAACCTGCGCCTCGACGTCACGCCCGAGGCTGACATAATCCTCGGAAGATTGGGCGTGGGTTATGCGGATGATGTCCTGCTCGATGATCGGTCCCTCGTCGAGGTCGGCGGTGACATAGTGGGACGTTGCCCCGATCAGTTTCACGCCACGCTCATAGGCCTGCTTGTAGGGGTTTGCACCCTTGAAGGAAGGCAGGAAGGAATGATGGATGTTGATGATACGGCCGGACATGGTCTTGCACATCTCATCAGACAGGATCTGCATATAGCGGGCCAGCACGATCAGTTCAGCCCCGCTATCCCTGACGATCTGCATCTGGGCGGCTTCGGCTTCCTTCTTGTTTTCCTTGGTCACCTTGATGCAGTGGAAGGGGATGTCATGGTTCACTACCAGCTTCTGGTAGTTCATGTGGTTCGAGATCACCGCGACAATGTCGATGGGCAGAGCACCGATGCGCCAGCGATAGAGCAAGTCATTGAGGCAGTGCCCGAAACGAGACACCATGATGACGACCTTCATCTTCACGCTTTCATCGTGGAAGCAGTAGTTCATGTTGAAGGGCTTGGCAGTGGCCTCGAAATCCTTCCTCAGGGTCTCTACATCCAGCCCTTCCTCGGAGATGAAACTGACTCGCATGAAAAAGCGGCCGGTTTCCATGTCGTCATACTGGGAACTGTCGGTGATGTTGCAGCCATTTTCAGCCAGATAGGTGCCGATGGCCCCGACGACGCCGCGGGTGGACTGGCAGGTCACAGTAAGACAAAAAGTCTGCATGTCTTGAATCCTTTTCGGGGAATTTGGTCAGACCTTCATACGGGCTGATGTTGGATCGTAGAAGGGCTTGAGGGATGTCTCGGCAGCGAAGAGACGACCGGCAACCTCGATCTCGTAAGTCGAGGACAGCAGCGCTTCGGCGGCTTCGCCATTGCAGGGAACATAGCCCATGCCGACGGCTCCTCCGAGCGTATGGCCATAGGCCCCGCTTGAGAGGTGTCCGACGACCTTGCCATCCCTGAGGATCGGTTCGGCGTGATAGAGCAGGGGAGCTGGATCCTTGAGGCGGAATTGCACCATCCGCCGCTCAAGTCCCGTTTCGCGTTTGCGCAAAACGGCATCCCGTCCGATGTAGTCATTCTTGTCCCTTGCTACTGCAAACCCAAGTCCAGCTTCGAGGATATGATCCTCGCACGTGATGTCATGGCCGAAATGGCGAAAACCCTTTTCAAGCCTGAGGCAGTCCATCATATGCATCCCACAGAGTTTGGCGTCAATGCTTTTGCCTGCTGCATGGAGGACTTCGAAGACATGGGCTGCCATGTCGGAGGAAATGTAGAGCTCCCAACCCAGCTCACCGACGTAGCTGACGCGGTGGGCACGGGCAAGGGCCATGCCGATCTCGATGTCCTGCGCCGTGCCGAAGGGATTGACCTCATTGCTGAAATCATTGGGGGAGACGGCATTCAGCAGGGTTCGGCTGTTGGGCCCCATGACACAGATGACGGCCTCGGCTGCGGTCATGTCGATAATGACCACCCGATCATCGCCCACATGACGGCGAAGCCACGTCTCGTCAGCAAGGCGGGTCGCTGCCGGGGTCACCATCAGATAGGCGGTCTCGCTGAGGCGTGTGACCGTGACATCCGCCTCGATGCCGCCCCGGCTGTTGAGGAGCTGGCCATAAACGATCTTGCCGACGGGAACCGAGTAGTTGGCGGCCCCGATGCGGTTGAGGAAGGCCTCCGCGTCCGGTCCCTCGATGCGGAGTTTGCCGAAGGAGCTCATGTCATAGAGGCCGACGTTGTTGCGGATGGCCTGATGCTCGCGGGCGGCATTGTCGAACCAGTTCTGCCGCTTCCATGAATAGCGATATTCCCGCTCCTGTCCGTCATCGGCGAACCAGTTGGCCCGCTCCCAACCTGCAAATTCGCCAAAGACGGCGCCTTCTCTGGCGAGATGCTCATGAAGGGGTGTGCGTCGGACGCCGCGGGCGGTTGCCTTCTGGCGATAGGGGAAATGGTCGGCAAACAGCAGGCCGAGGGTTTCGGTCGAGCGCTCGAACAGATAATGCCGGTTGCCCTGAAACGGCTGCATGCGAGCGATGTCGACGTCTCCAAGATCAAAGGGCTTTTCGCCCGTGTCCATCCATTCGGCGAGAGCCATGCCCGCACCGCCTGCGGACTGGATGCCGATGGAATTGAAGCCTGCTGCGACCCAGACATTGTCCATCTCCGGGCAAAGGCCGAGATGATAGGCATCGTCGGGGGTGAAGCTTTCGGGGCCGTTGAAGAAGGTATGGATGCCGGTTTCAGCCAGCAGGGGCAGGCGGTTGATGGCCGCTTCAAGGATTGGCTCGAAATGATCGAAATCCTCGGGCAACTGGTCGAATTCGAAATCCTCGGGGATGCCGTTCATGCCCCATGGCTTGGCGACCGGCTCGAAGGCTCCGAGCAGAATCTTGCCAGCCTCTTCCTTGTAGTAGGCGCATTCCTCAGGGACGCGCAGGGTGGGGAGCTGAGTCAGGCCGGGGATGTTGTCGGTGACGATGTAGAAATGCTCGCAGGCGTGGAGCGGCACGTTGGTACCGGTCATCTGGCCGAGCTCGCGTCCCCACATGCCAGCACAGTTGACCACATGTTCGCAGGCGATCTCACCGCTTTCGCCCTGTTCATTCTGCCAGGATACGCCGGTGACCCTTCGTCCGCTTCTGGCGATCGCGGTCACTTTGGTGCGTTCGGCGACGATAGCCCCGCCCATCTTTGCCCCCTTAGCGAAGGCATAGGCGATGTTGCCCGGATCACCCTGTCCGTCCTTGGGGAGATAAACGCCGCCGACCGCATCCTCAACGTTGACATATTCATAGCGCTCGGCAATCTCGGACGGGCTGATCGGCTCGACCTCGACGCCGAAGGCACGAGCCATCGAGGCCTGCCTCAGGATTTCCTCGTGGCGCTCATCGGAGAGGGCCACCGTGATGGAGCCATTGCGACGAAAGCCTGTTGCCACACCGGTTTCCTCTTCGAGATTGCCATAGAGTTCCTGACTGTAGCGGGCGAGGCGGGTCATGTTGTGGCTGGCGCGGAGTTGGGCGATGAGCCCCGCCGCATGCCATGTGGTGCCGGATGTGAGCTGTTTGCGCTCCAGCAACACGACGTCGGTCCATCCCTTCTTGACGAGGTGATAGGCGACAGAGCAGCCCATGATGCCGCCGCCGATGACGACGACGCGGGCCTTGTTTGGGAGGGTAGGCATGAGACGGCTCCTGATAGGAAAGTGGCGCGGGGGAGGTGTGCTGCGCGGTGTGATTGCGGGGACTAGTAGATGGGAGGAGAAATGACCCAGATGGCCACTGCCGGGTCAGGGTAGGGGTTGGACCAGCGAAAGGGCATCTGGCGAATGCGGAAACTGTCTCCGGCCTCGACGGTGAAGGCCTGTTCGCCGAGCCAGATGTCGAGCCTGCCAGAGACCAGATAGGCGAGTTCCTGTGTCTTTCGGACGAGCGGCTCTTTGAGTTCCGCCCCCGGCTGGAAGGTCGAGTGGATCATCTCGAAGCTGTCGGTGAGATCTGGCGAGATGAGTGTCTCGAACAGACCGCTTTCTCGTTCGCCGATGATCCGCCGAGCCTGTGAACGGACGACAAGTCCAGACTCGCCTTCGGGCGCGTCGGTTTCGCCAAAGAAAAGCGACATGGGTACGTCAAAGATCTGCGCCAGATTCTGAAGGTCCGCCATCTTTGGCGTCGACATGTCCCGTTCGATCTGGGAGACCCAGCCGATGGAACGACCAAGCTTTTCGGCTAGTTCTTCGATGGTCATCTTTCGGGCGATGCGCAAGGCGCGCAAGTCACTGCCAAGGCTGGTTTGTCTGGTCATTCTGGGGCCTCGCGCGAAGGATAAAAATGAAAATATCGCCAAAAATTTCACGAATCCGGTGAAAAAATCAAGTCATATTTCATTTCTGACTGGGCTTGAAACAGGTCTGTAACCGTGTCTTGCGGGCGGCGATTTTTGCGCTATGAGGACAATTTCGTATGCCTTGATCCGCTTGTCCTTGTTGTCAGCTCTTGATCAGAAATATCATTCTTTTCAATGACTTGTTCTACTCTCGTGTGGGTGGCTTGTTCCTGCTTTCGAGACCTTTTGATGGCCTCTTCAGAGACTAATTGATGGGAGAAAAGCCGAGAGGTGCCACATCCCAAAATCCGCTGGTCCAGTTGGGTCTTTCTGTTGTGCGGGGTGGGAATTCCGTTAAGTTTTCAAGGGAGCAGGGCGGTCGGCAACTCCTTGTCCGAACCACCAAGACGGGAAAACCCGCATGAGACCTGCAACACACCAAGGGAACAGCTGGAGTTGTAACATGATGAAATTGACAGGTTTGCTGAGCACCATCGCCGGAGTGGCCATGATGGGGGGCTTGCAGGTTGCGAACGCTGCAGAAGAACTGACTGTCGCCTATTTTCTGGAATGGCCGATGCCGTTCCAGTATGCGAAGGAAAAGGGGCTTTATGACGAAGCTCTGGGCATGCCCGTCAAATGGGTGTCGTTCGACACCGGCACGGCGATGTCTGCTGCCATGGCGTCCGGTGACGTTCAGATTGCGGTGAGTCAGGGGCTGCCGCCTTTCGTGGTAGCTGCTTCTGCGGGTCAGGATCTGAAGATCGTCGATATTGCTGTGAGCTATTCCGAAAACGATAACTGTGTCGTGGCTGAAGCCCTCGAAATCGACAAGACCAACGCCAAGGAACTGGAAGGCAAGAAGGTTGGTCTGCCGAAAGGCACCGCTGCTCACTATGGCTTCCTTGAGCAGATGAAATATTTTGATGTCGACATCTCGACCATGGAAATCGTCGATATGGCTCCGGCTGAAGGGGCGGCTGCCTTTGCACAGGGTAACCTCGACATGGTTTGCGGCTTTGGTGGTGCTTTGCGCCGGATGAAAGAGCATGGCAATGTTCTGCTTACCGGTGCCGAGAAGGAAGAAGTTGGCATTCTCGTCTTTGACGTGATCTCCGCGCCTTCGACCTTTGCGGCGCAGGAAAGTGAGCTGCTGACGAAATTCCTCAAGGTGACCGAGGAAGCCAATGCGATGTGGAATGCGGGCGAGAAGTCCGACGAAATGCTCGAAGTGATTGCCAAGGATTCCGGCATGGAACTGGCGGACGCGAAAGCATCGCTCGATACCTTCGCCTTCCCGGCGATGGACGAGAAACTGGGCAAGAAATGGCTCGGCGGTGGCGTCCAGACCTTTATGGGTGGCGTGGCTGCGGTCTTCAAGGATGCAGGTTCAATCCCCGAGACGCTCGAGTCCTATGACGCTGCGGTGGATGCCAGCTATCTTGCCGCTGCCAAATAATCCCGTCATCGATCAGGAGATGGTGCCCGCCCGGGTTCCATCTCTTCTCATTTCATCCCGACAGTGACGAGGAGTATCCACCCATGGATGGCTTGCATATCGAGAATGTTTCCATGCGCTTTGATTTGCCTGACGGTGCGCATGTTCAGGCCCTGGAAGACGTTTCTATTGACCTCGCCAAGGGCGAAATCATGTCGATCCTCGGGCCTTCGGGTTGCGGGAAATCGACCTTGCTGAATATCGTTGCCGGTTTTCTCGCCTCGACCAGCGGTCAGGTGCGGCTGAACGGCCATGTGGTTACCGGCCCGGATGCCGAACGCGGCATGGTGTTTCAGAAAGGGGCGCTGTTCGAATGGATGAGCGTGCGCCGCAATGTGGAATTCGGGCCGCGAATGAAGAATATGTCTGAACCGGATCGCAACACCACCGTTGAATATCTGCTCAAGATCGTCGGGCTGAAGGACTTTGCCGACAAGGCTGTTTATGAGCTTTCTGGCGGGATGCAGCAGCGCGTGGCGCTGGCGCGGTGCCTTGCCAATGATCCTGATGTTATCCTGATGGACGAGCCGCTCGGTGCCCTTGATGCCCTGACGCGCGAGAAGATGCAGGGGCTCATTCTCAAGCTCTGGAAGGAAACCGGCAAGACCGTGATCCTCATCACCCATTCGGTGGAGGAGGCGTTGCTGCTGGGCGAGCGTCTTCTGGTGATGGCTCCGCGCCCAGGGCGCATTCACAAGGAATATCGCCTGCCCTTTGCCGACCGGGCTGTGGGGGCCGACCTCAGAGAAGTGAAAAAGAGCGAAGGCTTTGCGGAAACCCGTGAGGAAATCCTCTCGATGATCTGGGAAATGGAAGAAGAAATCATGGGTTCATCGGAGTCTGCCGCATGACCGGATATATCATACTTGCAATCTATATTGGCCTGTTCCTTGCGGCATATTTCGCCGTTCACTACATCCGAAGCTTCATGCGGCGCAACGATGACTTCAACGCGCGAAAGACCGTGACCTTTGGCGATGAGAGTGCCATCAAACCGGACCGGGCGGCCTCGATCTTTTCCATTCTGGTGATCTTCCTCATCTGGGGTGCCTTCACCGGCTCCAAATGGGTGCCGTTCCATGTGCCCGGCCCCTTCATTGGTGAGACGGGATTCAATTATACGGTCGAGGATGCGACCGGCAGCAAGAGCGAAGCCGCCGTGCATGTGGTTGTCTCCGAGATCGGGGAGAAACCGGAGACGGCCAAAACCGAGACACGCAGCGAAGGCAGCCCGTATGCGCTTGATGATTATGCCAACACGGCGGCATGGCGCTCGGTCTTTCTCAATGTGACCAAGAATGATGGCGACGACGCCAAGGTGACAGCCATTGACGGTCAGGCCATCGAGCCGGGGCAGGAAGTGAGTGTCGAGGACGGCACCGTCTCGATGACGGCCAAGGGATCACTTGTGTTCCAGCCGGATCCGGGGTTGCAGATGGAGCCCATCTGGATGCCGTCGCCCGAAGCGGTGCTGGCTCGCTTTATCGAAATCAGCAAGGAAGGCTATCAGAATTTCACCCTCTGGGAACATCTGGGCTGGTCGCTGTCGCGTGTGCTGTCCGGCTTCTTCTTCGGCTCGCTCATCGGCATTCCGCTCGGTTATGCCATGGGGCTGTCCAATTGGGTGCGGGGCTGGTTCGATCCGATTGTCGAATTCATGCGACCGGTGCCACCATTGGCGCTGATCCCGCTTGTCATCATCTGGTTCGGGATCTGGGAGACGGGCAAGGTGGTACTTCTGTTCCTTGCTGCCCTCTGGATCATGACCATTGCCGCGCGGGCCGGGGTGTCCGGGGTCAATATCACCAAGGTGCATGCGGCCTACTCGCTGGGGGCGAACAAGCGGCAGGTGCTGTGGTATGTCATCGTGCCCAACTCGCTGCCCGAGATCTTCACCGGGGCACGGGTCGCCATGGGGGTTTGTTGGGGCACGGTGGTTGCCGCCGAACTCGTTGCTGCCCAGAAGGGGGCGGGGATGATGATCATTGCCGCGTCCAAGTTCCAGCTCACCGACATCGTGATGATGGGTATCTTCCTGATCGGTATCATCGGCTATGGCATCGACATTGCCATGCGGATTGCCGAGCGGATACTGGTGCCATGGAAGGGCAAGGCCTGATCGGGCTCTTTTATGCCTGTTCGCGACAAGAGAAACCCCGGCACGGGATGCGTGCCGAGGTTTCTGTTTGAAGCGCGATCCTGTCGTCAGAGGGTTGCCAGAAAGGCTTCATATTCAGCCGCGTGGGAGCCCTCGAAATTGTCCATGCCCGGTTTGGTCAGAGTGCCCAAAGGTTTGGTGTAGCTCTTGATCGTCCGCCCCGGTTTTTCGTGCCATGAGATGTTGAAGGCTGCGAGCTTGGGGAAGAAATAGAGATCGGTTGGCGGCAGATTGTCATGGATCCACCATGCCATTGCCTGCCAATGGTGGGTCTCTTCGAAATAGTCGATGAAACTGTTGACTACGATGGACGCCGTCGCGCCGCAAAGCCCATCAGCGTCTCGATAATCAAAGATGTGTCCGGCATAGTTGGCCTCGTTGCTGGCGCAACTGTAGTTCTTTTCGTTGCCGAGCTGGTTGACCGCAGGGGCGCGGTAGGCCGAGCGGATGCTGATGCGCCCGAAGCGCTCCTGCAAGGGTTCGAGCAGGCTTTTGCACAGCTGGGTTGCGGTGTGAATGGCAAGGTCGGGATCGTCCGGAATGTTCGGAATGCCATGGAAATTGGCGATTTCCGAATAGAGCATGTCGCGCATGAAAAAGGACTTTGACAGGCGCACCCGCCCAAGTGTCTCCAAAGACTGCACTGACCCTGGTTTCTTCATGACCGTCTGACCTTCCCGAATTGTCTCTTTGTGTTCGGCACAACTTATCAGGGTGCGAGCGGGAGCGGCAAGAAGACCTTTCGAGGAGCTGTCGTGTTAGCCGCCGGTTGTCGCCATGGAGCGGGCCATATGGTTGGGCTGGTCCTCGAAATTGTGCTGCCATGGTTTCATGGCAAGCGCCTCGATGAGAAGGTCACGCAGGCCACTGTCAGAGATGCCATCGCGCAGGTGTGGGCGCAGGGCCATGTTGTGGCTGTTGCCGAGGCAGAGATGGAGCGTGCCGTCTGCCGACATGCGCACCCGGTTGCAGGTGGCGCAGAAATGCTGGGAGAGGGGCGTGATGAAGCCGATGTGGGTCTCGGTGCCGTTGACGCGGAAATAGCGGGCTGGACCGCCCCCGGCCATGACGCTGGGGACTAGGTCGAAGCGTTCGGCGAGTTGGTCACGGATGACCGAGAGGTCGAGATAGTGGCCATAGGCTTCCTGACCGCTTGCGCCCATGGGCATGGTTTCGATGAAGCGCAACGCAAAGCCGTTGGCAATGCAGAAGCTGGCGAGATCGACGGCTTCGTCGTCATTGATGCCCTTCATCACCAGCATGTTGATCTTGATGGGCTCGAAGCCGGCCTGTCGGGCGCTGGCGAGTCCTGAGAGCACGTCTTCCAATTTGCCGCCGCGGCTGATCTCGCTGAAGCGGCTTTGCTTCAGGGTGTCGAGGCTGACGTTGAGCCGCGATACACCGGCCTTGTAGATCGTCTCGGCCAGTTTGCCGAGCAGCATGGCATTGGTGCTCATGGAGAGATCCCGGATGCCGGGAATGGCCGTGAGGCGGGTGATGAGGTCGGGCAGGCCTTTTCGAACCAGCGGCTCTCCACCGGTCAGGCGAATGCGGGAGACACCGAGATCGGAGAAGGCGGCGACGACGCGTTCGATTTCATCAAAGGTGAGATAATGACTTGGCGTGATGAAGGAGCGATGGCGCTCCGGCATGCAGTAGAAACAGCGCAGATTGCATTTGTCTGTCACCGAGAGCCGCACATAATCGATCTGTCGTCCAAAGGGATCCGCCCAGGCCATTGCAATCACTCCTCCCCTTTTCTAAATCGTGGGAAGAACGGGCCGTGGCCCGCTCCTCAGTTTGTCTCTTTTGATCATCAGCCGTTTTTCGGCGTCGAGAAGACGGTCACCGGAGGCAGTTCGCCGGTGAATTTCTCAACGTCGGCGACTGCTGTGTGGCCACAGTTGCCCTGTGCCAGTTTGGAGGTTCCGACGTCGACGGTCAGGCAGTTGGCGTCGCCGTAGGCGTCAAGACCACCGACCTTGCCCGGCTCGACTGGATCATACCAGCCACCTTCCGACAGTCTGAGGACGCCCGGACGGATGTCGTCTGTGACAACGGCACCGGCGAGGACCTGACCACGGTCGTTGAAGATGCGGACCACGTCGCCACTTGCGATGCCGCGGCTTTCTGCGTCCTTGGTGTTGATCAGGCAAGGCTCGCGATCGGCAACGGCGTAGTCCTTGCGCAGGATCGTGCCGCAGAGCTGGCTGTGCAGTCGTTTTTCCGGATGTTTGGTGTCCACATGTAGCGGATATTTGGTATCCGGACCGTCGAGACGTTCAATCGGTTCCATCCAAGTCGGATGGGCCGGGCAATCGTCATAGGCCATTTTCTCGATGTTGCGCGAATAGATCTCGATGAGACCGGTCGGCGTGCCGAGCGGTTCAAGGAGCGGGTCTTCGCGGAAGTCGGCATAGCGAACAAAGCTCTTGGCCTCGTCGGTGATTTCGAACTCGTTGATGCCTTTTTCCCAGAAGGTATCAAAGTCGGGCACGTCGATATTCTTGGCTTCGCCCTGTTTGATGGCTTCTTCGTAGAAGGCCTTGATCCAGCCCATTTCGTCCTTGTCTTCAGTGAATTCTTTCTTCTTGCCGAGGCGGTCGGCGATTTCAGTGAAGATGTCGAGGTCGGTGCGGGCTTCGAAGACGGGATCGATGACTTTTTTCATGGCGATGATGGCGCGCATGGAATAGTCGCCGACATGTTCGATGTCGTTGCGTTCATAGGCGGTGGTTGCCGGAAGCACGATATCTGCATGACGAGCGGTTGGGGTCCACTGGAAGTCCTGTACGATGAAGGTTTCCAGCTTCTGCCAGGCCTTGATCATGCGGTTCCTGTCCTGATGGTGGGCGAACGGGTTGCCGCCGACCCAGTAGGCCAGTTTGACATCGGGATATTTTGCCTTGGTGCCGTTGAAGTCGAATTCCACACCCGGATTTTCGAGCATGTCGACCACGCGGGCGAGGGGAATGGATGCCGCCCCTGCACTGGTGAGCCATGCCGCTCCGTCGACTGCCTGTCCGCCGTCTGTGATGCCGGGAAGAACCGGGCTGTTGGCAGACGGTGCGCCACCGTTGGCATAATGATAGCTGAGACCGAAACCGCCACCGGGCAGACCGATCTGGCCGATCATCGAAGCAAGGGTGACCAGCATCCAGTGGGCCTGTTCGCCGTGGTGCTGACGCTGCAGCGACCAGCCGCTCGAAAGCATGGTGCGGGTGGACTGGAAGAGTTTTGCCAGTTCCTTGATGGTATCGGCAGGAACGCCGCAGATGCCTTCGGCCCATTCAGCAGTTTTCGGTGTGCCGTCGCTTTCACCGGTCAGGTACGGCAGGAACTTGTCGAAGCCGGAGGTGTATTCATCAAGGAAGTCCGCATCATGCAGCTCTTCGGCGTAAAGCGTGTGAGCAATGCCGAGCATCATGGCGACGTCGGTCTGCGGTTTGATCGGGATCCACTCCGCATCAAAGAAGTTGGCTGTTTTGGTCTTCACCGGATCGATGACGATGACTTTCTTGCCGGTTTTCTTGAATTCATCGAAATATGGATAGTTGCCATGATCGCCAACCAGCCAGCTGATCTGGTTGGTGTTGAGCGGGTCGGCACCCCAGAAAACGAGGGTTTCGGTGTTTTCGACCACTACCGGCCAGACGGTCTGCTGTTCGTAAACCTCCAGCGTGCCCATGACATGGGGCATGATGATCTGGGAGGCCGCGGTCGAATAGTCGCCCGAGCTGTTCACGAATGCGCCTTCGAGACCGATATTGAGGGCGCGGCGCAGGAGGCTCTGGCAGTTGTGCAGTTTGCCCGGGCTCTTCCAGCCATAAGACCCGGCGAAGGTCCCGCCGGAGCCGTATTTTTCTTTGACGCGTTTCAGTTCAGTGACAACAAGCTCAAGCGCCTGATCCCAGGAGACACGAACGAAATCGTCCTGGCCGCGGGTTTCAACCGAGGCGCCGGGGCCGTTTTCGAGATAGGCGCGGCGGACCATCGGATATTTGATGCGGCTCGGGGAATAGACCGAGTCGAGAATGCCCGGGAGCTGATCGCTCGGAGCAGGATCGCCTTCCCATGGTTTGATGTCCGCAAAGCGGCCATCCTTGACGATGGCGTGGAACGCACCCCAGTGCGATCCGGTCAGGACCTGTCCGTCCGGTCCGGCTGCGCGGGCAATGCCTGCGCGCAGAAGCGATGGTGCAAAGACCCCGAATGCGCCCAGTGCGGTGGCGCCCTTCATGAAGTCACGTCTGGATTTGTAGCTGTTGAATGGATTTGACATGATGCTACCCCTTTCAGTCCTCCTTGGATTTCCTGTCTCGAATTGGCCCCGTGTCCGGGGTCAACATCCTCTTTGTTTCCTCAGCCCCGGCTGGTTTCGAGCCGTTGCCTGTCTGTCTCGATCATCGCGAGCAATGCTGCGGATGCCGATGCGTAGAAGCCGTTTAGATCAAATGCCCTACAGCGCTCGGCAAAGGCCGGGAGCCATGGCATCAGGTGGGTATCGATGAATGCGATCTGCTGCTCTGGCGAGGCGGTCTCAGCCAAGAGGGCCATGACATCGAGCTGAATGCTGATGTGGTCGGCCGGTTCGGGAAAGTTGTCCGGCAATTGCATGCCCAGTTCGCGAAGCACGGCGTTCATGCGCCCTGTGGCATCGCCATAAAGCCGTCCAGTTTCGCCCTCAAAGGCCGATTGATAGGGAGGGGCGGTGCGTCGTCCGCCGGCTCCCAGAAACAGCCTTGAAAAATCCCCGCCCAGAGCTTTTGTCGTTTGCGCGGATGCGCCACCGGGCACCAAGAAGCCTCGCAGCTCGGCAAAATGGGGGGCATCGATTTCCATCAACAGGTCGAGAAAGGCCTGTCCCTCCTCGGTCCCGTAGGCGGCGAGACTGTCCGGGGACAGTTCGCGGGCGAACAGACTGCCCAGCCAACGGTAGACGATGGCGCGGTGGCTGTCTGTGTCGTCCCCGCTCTCCATCAGGTCCGGAGCGGGGTGGGCCGTTCTTTTCATGTCCTGGGCGACATCGGAGGAAATCTGCCTATTCATGGTTGCCCGCCCCGCCCGTATCCTTGGCGTTCAGCTGGAGGTATTTCTGCAGGAAGCGGTATTGCTCGGTATCGATCGAGACGAAGCGCTTCATGGATTTGAGAACACCGATCCACTGGTTCGACAGATAGTGTCCCGGATCTGGGCGCGAGTGGCAGGTCGCGCAGGAGGCGACATAGAGTTCCTCGGCATAATCCCAGAGCTTTTCCTCGTCACTGAGGAGGTCGTTTTGCGTGATCCAGCCCTCGATCTGCATTTTGTGCCAGAGCAGTTCTGTGTCGGGGTCTGTTTCCGATGACAGCCGTTCGACGGCGTCGGTGCTGTTCTTGTCGAGGGTGGCTTCAAAGATACGCTGGCCTCGCAAGGCATAGATCACGCGATCGACCTGATCCTGCTGCCAGCCTTCAAGGCGCACCTTGAGAAGGTCGCCAGAGCGCTCGAGAACCGAGACTTCGGTGGCGGCGAGCAGTTTGCCTGCTTCCTTGCCATCATCCTTGGCGGCGTCCTTGTCGAGGAAGAAGGATTTGGTCTGAAGGGTGATCAGCTTTTCTGCTTCCTTGGCCTGATTGCCGGAGAGAGAGGTCAGTTCTTCGAAGAGTTTCTTGTAGCCCGAGGAGAGGTCTGGCATCTTGTGGGCAATGCCCTTGTGACAGGAGATGCAGGTCTCGCCGTCATCGCGACCCTTCATCATCTGTTTGGAAGCATCCGGGTGCTGTTTTTCAAAGTCCATGGCATCCCATGAATGGCAATTGCGGCATTCACGGCTGTCGTTTGCTTCCATTTCCGCCCAGACCTTCTGAGCGAGTTCCAGCCTGTGATCTTCAAACTTCTCCATCGTATCGATGGTGCCCATCATGTGATGATAGAGCTCTTTTGAAGCCACGATCTTGCGGCGGGTTTTGCCGTACCAATCCTTGGGGACGTGGCAGTCCGAGCAGATGGCGCGGACGCCGGAAGCGTTTGAATAATGGACGCTCTTCTGATATTCGGGATAGACCGTACTTTCCATTTCGTGACAGGAAACACAGAATTCGATGTTGTTGGTCGATTCCATGGCCCAATGGAACCCGCCCCAGAAAATGATGCCTGTGCCGAACGCACCGACCAACAGAATTGCTATCGGAATTGCAGCCTGCTTGCTCCACAATGCGCGCCACAGTTTCATCAAAGATCTCCCTTGCTTCTTGGCAGAATCCCGGTGAGTCCGGTGTCGATTCCCCGTATCTGAAAGAGATCTAGGCTCGCGGTGTTAATAAGGTTCGCGGCGAGTGTGAACGGGATGTAAAATCATGTTAACAGAATGTAATATTCCGTCTGGGGGAGCATTTGATGTCTGAAAGAGCCCATATTCTGATCGTCGAGGACGAGTTGACGAGCCGCACGATGCTCTCGGGCTACTTCGAATCCGAGGGCTATCTCATCACCGAGGCGGAGAGCGGGGCAGAGATGCGGCGGGCCTTTGCGGCAGGCAAGATCGATCTGATCATGCTCGACATTCATCTGCCCGATGAAGACGGGCTGACCCTGCTCAAGGACGTGAGACGCTATTCCGATGTGGGCATCATCATGGTGACAGGCAAATCGGATGACGTGGATCGGATCGTCGCGCTGGAGATGGAAGCGGATGATTATGTGACCAAGCCCTTCAATCCCCGTGAATTGCTGGCACGGGCCAAGAACGTCATCCGGCGGGTGAGGGCAGCGCGTCACAACAGCACCCCGAACCGCGTGGTCCGGTTCGCCAACTGGCAGCTCGATCTCGATCAGCGCCTGCTCATCGACCGCAACGACGAGACGGTGCATCTAACGCGCGGTGAATTCGAACTGCTGTCAGCCCTGACCTCGCACAAGGGTCAGGTGCTGACCCGCGACAACCTTCTTGATCATCTCAACAACAGGCAGTTCGACCCCAATGATCGAACGGTCGATGTGCTGATTGCCCGCCTTCGTAAGAAGATCGAGGTAGATCCGAAGGACCCGTCCCTGATCGTCACCGTGCATGGCGTGGGTTATGTCTTTACCGGCGGAGGGCGTGCGGCCTGATCTGATGGCGGATCAAGCCGGTTCGATCATGGCCTGCCAGCTATCCAGCAGTTTCTGAGACGCTTCATTTCCGACTTGGCAGATCTTTTGCGCAAGGAACTGTGCCTGATCCTCGTTGCGCTTTTCCGATGCCTTTTCCAGATCGAATGCCAGATCTGCAAGATAAGAAAGGCCGACATTGCCGCAGGCTCCCTTGAGGGAGTGGGCGGCGTGTCGCAGTTGGTCAAAATTGTCTTCATCCGTTGCAATGCGGATCTGATCGATCAGTTGCGAGGAGGAGGTCAGATAGGCGTCAACGATGCGACCGGTGCGAACCTCTCCGAGAGCACTCAGATGCTGCCGGAGTTGGGTTTCGTCGAAGATGTCGGGAGGGATGTCCGGGGCTTCTTCTGTTGCGTCTTTTTCCTTGGGGTCAGAGTGCACTTCAGCGGTGAGGCAGTCGCCGATGGCAAGGGCCAGATCGTCGGGTGAGAAGGGCTTGCTCAGGAAACCGTTGGCGCCATGGGCGAAGGCCTGTTCGATCTCGCCTCTGGTGATGCAGGCACTGTGAATGATGACGGGAAGATTGGCGAGGGACGGATCGGGATGGGCGCGCAGCCGGGTAAGGGCTTCAAGACCCGTGAGGACCGGCATCCGGTCATCCATCAAGACGAGATCGAAGGATTGCCTGTCGAGGATGTCGAGGGCTTCTTGCCCATTGGTCACGCTGGTGCAGTCGTGTGACAGATTGCCCAGATAGCCTTCGGTGACCATGCGGTTGACCGGGTTGTCCTCGACAAGGAGAATTCTGAGCCCGGTTAGCTCGGTTCCGTTCCTGCGGCTCGGCTGATCGGACGCGTCTGCATCCAGAACGGGATAGTAAGGCACCGAGAACCAGAACAGGCTTCCTCCTTCAGCGCGGGCCTCACAGTCGATCGTGCCACCAAGAGATGCCGTCAGCCGGCTGCAAATCGCGAGCCCCAGACCGGAGCCGCCAAAGTGGAACTTGTTGCGGGCGGTGCCTGCCTGCGCGAAAGGCTCAAACAGACGTGCCTTGTCCGTATCACCAATTCCGATGCCTGTGTCGCGGACCTCGAAGCGGATGGCAGTGGCCTGCTCCGGGCCGGTTCCGTTGGGCATGTCTTCGTGCCGGATGTGAACCTCGACGCTGCCGTGATCGGTGAACTTTACCGCATTGCCGACGAGATTGAGCAGGATCTGGCAGATTTTCGTCGGATCGGATCGCAGCACACGGGGCAGCTGATTATCGATCTCGACAGAGAAGTCGAGGGATTTGTTGATCAGTGTGGCGTCAACGGCATCGGTCACCCGTTTGATGATCGAAGACAGCTCGAAGTCCATCACTTCGACTTCGAGCACGCCTGCCTCGATCTTGCGGAAATCGAGAATGTCGTCGATCACCGAGCGCAGCACTTCGCTCGAGCTTCGGATGCCGTTGATGTAGGTCTTCTGCTGCTCCGATGTTTCTGTCTCGGCAAGAAGCCTCGCGAGGCCAAGAATGCCGTTGAGCGGAGTGCGGATTTCATGGCTCATGGTGGCAAGGAAGGTGGATTTTGCTTGGTTGGCCTCCTCGGCAGCTTCCCTTGCCCGCTTGTGCTCGCTGATGTCGTTGAAGATCATCACGGTGCCGAGAAACTTCTCGCTGATGTCGAGCATGTCCTGAATGCGTACATCGAAATGACGCGCGCCTTCATTGGTTTGCAGCACGGTCTGAAAGTTCGTCTTGCTTTTGGCGTGAGGAATCAGGCTGTCCAACTGGCTTTCCAGTCTGGTGCTGTGCCCACTGGAATAGTAGATTGCTCCGGGTTCGCTCCAGCCAACAAACAGCGACTGGGCAGCAAGGTTCATGTTCTGGATCCTGTAGTTCGAATCAAGCAGAACGACCGGGTCATTGAGGCTTTCGAAGATCGTCAGATACTTGTTCTTCTCATTGGTGATCTGGCGGTTTTCACTCTGGATTTCGAGCAGCTTGGCGTCTTCGGGGACACTGCGCCATTCCGAACAGAAGCCGATTTCAACGAGATCGAAAAAACGGTCGACAAACAGGCGGGCCTTCCTGCGGTCATTGAGACTATCGCCCATCTCGTCGACAAGATCCGAATAGCTCTGATGATAATATTTCGTCAGCCCGAGAAACTGCGCTAGGGTGATGCCGCGGGCGCGGTGCTGGCGTGCCTGTTCGATGCCGAAGGCCGTGATCGGATGGCGATTGAAGTCCTCGCCTGCGATGATTTCGGGCGGTTCCTCATAAAGCTCAAGGGCGGCGATCATGGGGCCGCTCAGACCACAGATCGAGGCGCGCCAGGCTTCCTTGAGGGTCGAGGTATATTCGGCGTAGCCATAGGCTTTGGCATAGTCGACGACACGCGAAATCAACCAGTCTTCATGCTCTTCAATCAGGCGCTTCAAGCTTTGCATCGGGTGAGATCCATCCGGTCATGGTCAGCCGTCATCCGGATTGCCAACATGTGGGGATCCGGGACGGTCGGTCGAGCCAGTGTATCAGATCTGGAGGAAGCCTCTTTGATCTTGGTTGTCGGACCAGTTTTGGATAAACTTGTTGCGATAGGCAAATCAATCGCCTACAACTCCTACTGGTCTCTGTCTTTTTACGTATATTTCTCAATGTCGACTGCCGTTATCGAAATCGTCTTGCCTTCGGATCGTCGCGAGCTTGGTGAGCTATCCCTTTTGAATGGGGATGGGGCCTGCCTTGCTGGTCCATTTGTCGCCTATGGCAAGGCGGACAATGCCAGAGCGGCAAAGAATGGCAATCGTGACCGAGACCCGCTGATCCAGTGGGGCGACACGCCTGACGGGACTTATGATGTCCCCGAAATCGTCAGGACGGGTGAGAACACGGTCTATGTGCAACGGTCCTATGGTCCCGACGCGATGCTTCCGATCGAGCCGGTTGATGGTCCGGCTTTGCAAGCCAAGATGAATGGTCGCACCGGTCTTTATATTCATTCCGGAGACCTTGCCGATTCTGGTGGTTTGCGCCCAACCTATGGCTGTGTGAGATTGTCCGATGACGATATGCGCAGCTTGCTTGAAGCGCTGCGTCTGTGGTTTTGTGCAGATGATTTCTGCAGCATTCCCACACATGGTCTCCGTGTCCTGATCCGTCCGCCGAAGGAGGTGGAGGATGCTTGACAAGGCAACAATCAAGAGCCGGAGTATGGCCAAATGAAAGTGCTGCTGACGCAGAGAAAGCTCATGGATTTTCACGGCACCGAGCTTGTGACCATGGAGTTGGCCATTGCGCTGAAGAAGCGCGGGCACGAGGTGGCGGTTTTCTGCCCACGTCCGGGAGATATCACCAATGCTCTGGCGTCCAATGATGTCAGAACCTACGATCAGATTACGGATGTGCCCTGGCAGCCGGATGTCATCCATGCCCATCATCGCCTGCCTGCGCTGGTTGCCCTGTCGCATTTTGTCGAAACGCCTTGCGTCTATGTTTGTCATGGCCTGAGGCCGTGGCCGGAAAAGCCTCCTCGGCATCCGCAGGTCAAGACCTATGCCACGACCTCGCAAAAGCTGGCGACGACCATGGCCGTCACACTCCGCCTTTCGCAGGGTGCCGTCCATGTTGTGCCCAATTTTGTCGACCCGGTGCGCTTTTCCCGCGTTCGGTCGCCAAAAGACGGGGCGCCCAAGCGAGCGGTTCTGTTCGGGCAATTGAGCTTTCCCGAGCCCGAGGTCGAAAAACTGCGCAACGCCTGCCGAGACCATGGCATCCAGTTGGAAATGATCCGGCACAACTCGGGGCCCATCCGGTTCACACCCGAGCTGTTCTTGCCTGATTATGACATTTGTTTTGCCATCGGCCGGAGTGCCGTCGAGGCCATGGCCTGTGGCTGTGCCACCATTCCGATTGTTCCCCAGCTTGGTGGGGAGCTGATCACCAGCGAGAATTTTGACGACTGGGCTCACATCAATTTCAGCCCGCGCCATTTCACCTCTGCCGCACAGCTCGATGGGGAATGGCTCTCGGATCAACTCGGCCGATATGATCCGGCCGATATTGCAAGGGTTGCACAAAGGGTCCGGGCCAACAATTCGATCGATCACGCCGTCGAGCGTTTCGAAGAGATCTACCGGCAGGCGATGGCAGAGCCAGCCTGCGATCGGAGAGAGGTCGATGCCGGTCTGACGCGGGAGCTGAACAGGCTGGCCGTTGATGCCGATGAATTATGGGAAGAGGGCCTGCGGGCGAAGGCTGCTGACGTGTCCGTGAGTGCGGCGGTGCTGGAGCGCCATTCCGAGGGTCTGTCAGAGCTTCTCCGAGAGCATCGAGCCCTGCTTAATGCGGTTGGGTCAAAACAGCGGATGCTTGATGCGAGCAACCTTGCCCTGCCGACCCGAAAAGCGATTGAGCGGTCTGGTCTCTTTTGTGCTGACTGGTATCTGGAAAACAATCCCGATGTGGTGGGCGCGAGTATGGACCCCTTGCTGCATTATCTGAAATTCGGAGCTTTTGAAGGGCGCAATCCTTCGCCTTATTTTGACAATGAAGCCTTTCTTCAGGCGCATCCGCATTTGCGCACGCTTCGCATCTCTCCTCTGGAGTTTCTGGTGCAGGGAGCGATGGAGGAGGGATCAGGCTTTCTGAAAAACTGGATGTGGCGCCTGTCGCATGGCACCTCACGCCGACTGAAACTTTTATCGAGACGCAAGGCTGGATGAAATGGGACATATCGGACCTCTGGATCCTCGTTTGAAGACCCTCCCCGTCAGCGATGAAGAGCGGCAGCTGGAACAACGCTTGCTCACTCTGTCCAAGACTATGCCAAACCGTCAGTGCGTAGCTTTGGCCAAGGCAGCGGTTTCGGACACCCGTACGGTTCGTGAGTGGCGCAAGGGCCAGAGCGTGCTGGAGCGGCACTGGCCCGCAGGCACGCCGATAGCCACCTTTCTCAATCGGGAAGGGGAGGACAGCCATCTTTACGACGGTGGAGTTGGCGTCGGGATTCCGGGCAACATGACCAGCCACGCCGCTGTGCTGATCGGGTATGTCGAGGCGTCCGGCGATGATCCAGACGGGATATTGGTGTTCGACCAGCATGGGCTGCTTGATGGCTTTCGCCGCATGATCTATCCGGTCGATCACAGTCTATTCGGAACGTCCAATGCTGCCAATTATTATGTCATCGTCGATGAGGACAATCTGCCGATTGGCGGGCAGTCCAATCCATGCTGGCAACATGTCGTGTCTTCAGACAAGGCAGATGGGGTTTTTGTCCTTTGATTGATCAGCTGTCGTCGCCAAGATGACCTGAGAGGAAGCGCAGAACTTTTCTGGCGGACAATTCGCCGACGATCTCATTGTCACGGGTCACACCGACTGGCTTGTCGTTGTCGGCAAGGGTGTCGAGCATGTCGGCCAGTAAGGTGTCGGATGACACGGTCTCTTCATAACCTTCCATCCTCGGTTTGATCATGGCATCGCTGGCTCTGAGGATGCCGAGCGGGTTCATGTGGGCGACGAAATCAGCCACATAATCATCGGCAGGCTTGGTGAAGATCTCGCGCGGGGTGCCGATCTGGCTGACCCGTCCGCCCTCGAGTATTGCGATGCGATTGCCAAGCTTGAAGGCTTCATCGAGATCATGGCTCACAAACAGGATCGTGCGTTGCAGCTTTTCCTGCAGGTCGAGCAATTCATCCTGAAGGCGGCTGCGGATGAGGGGATCGAGGGCCGAGAAGGGCTCGTCCATCAATAGAATGGGGGCTTCGGTGGCGAAGGCTCGCGCCAAGCCAACGCGCTGCTGCATGCCGCCTGAAAGCTCGGAGACCTGACTGTCCGCCCAGTCCTCAAGGCCGACGAGTGCCAACTGATCGATTGCGCGCTGGCGGCGTTCTCTTTTCGGGACACCGGAAAGCTCAAGGCCAAGTCCGACATTCTCTGCCACCGTGCGCCACGGGAGGAGGCCGAACTGCTGGAAGACCATGGCAACGCGCTTGCCGCGGATTTTGCGCAATTCCTGCGAGGAGGCGGTGGTCACATCAAGCAGCTTGCCACCGGCGTCAACCTGCAAGGCTCCCCGGACCACCGGATTGAGGCCGTTGACAGCCCGCAGGAGCGTTGACTTGCCGGACCCGGACAGGCCCATGAGGACGAAAATTTCACCCTGCTGAACCTCGAAAGAGCAGTCGTGGACGCCGAGAACCTGATCGGTCAGTTCCTGAATGGTTGCCCGGTCCATGTTCTGATCCATCAGGGGCAGAGCAGTCTCGGGCTTGTCGCCAAAGACGATGGATACTTTTTCAAACTTGATCGCCGGGGTCACTGTTCTTTCTTTCTATGCAGAATGCGGTCGAGAATGATCGCAACGACGACGATGATGAAGCCGCTCTCGAAACCGAGGCTGGTGTTGACCTGATTGAGAGCCCGGACAACGGGAACACCAAGTCCGTCAGCGCCTACGAGCGCTGCGATAACGACCATCGACAGGGCTAGCATGATGGTCTGGTTGAGGCCGGCCATGATCTGCGGCATGGCGTAGGGTAGTTCGGCCTTGAACAGCACGTCGCGGTCAGATCCACCAAAGGCGCGGACGGCCTCAATGAGCCGGTCTGGCGTCGACGAGATGCCGAGTTGGGTCAGGCGGATGGGGGCGGGCAGGACAAAGACGACGGTGGAGATCAGTCCGGGCACCATGCCGATGCCGAAGAAGACGATGGCCGGGATGAGATAGACAAAGGTGGGTAGGGTCTGCATCAGATCGAGGATGGGCCGGAGCACAGCGTAAAGGCGCGGATGATGGGCCGCTGCGATGCCGATGGGTACGCCGATGGCCATGCAGACGGCGCAGGATGTCAGCACCAGCGTCAGGCTTTCGGTCGTCTCCTGCCAGTAGCCCTGATTGAGGATGAAGAGAAAGCCGAGGCCGACCAGAAGGCAAGTCTTCCAATTGCGCTGAAGTAACCATGCGATAGCGACAAAGACCGCAATTACGACGAGGGGGTGAGGCGTGTGCAGCAGCCACAGGACACCGTCGATTGTGCCTTCAAGGATGAGACTTAGAATGTCGAGCGCGCCTTCGGCGTGCGTGCGAATCCATTCGAAAAGGGCGCTCGCCAGATCCCCGACGGGCAGTTTGTGCTCATAGAGCCATTCCACAGTGAGCTATCCTCATGTTTGTGCCTCATGTTCAGGGTGTCGCGAAAGAGCTACACCCCCAGCTGATGCAAATGGCCCCGCCGGAGGCGAGGCCAATGGATGTTTCGATCAGAGGCCCAATGCCGATTTGACCGCAGGCAATGCTTCTCCACCGTCCTTGGTGGTGACCCCATCGAGCCAGCCTTCCAGAACGGACGGATTGGATTTGAGCCATGCAGCGGCGGCCTCTTCGGCCTTTTTGCCGTCATTGAGAATGGCGCCCATGATTTCGTTTTCCATCGCTAGCGAGAATTCCAGGTTGTTGAGCAGTTTGCCAACATTCGGACATTCGGCCACATACCCCTTGCGCACATTGGTATAAACCGTTGCGCCACCAAAGTCAGGGCCAAAGAAATCATCCCCACCGCTCAAATAGGTCAGCTCGAAGTTGGCGTTCATGGGATGGGGTTCCCAGCCGAGGAAGACGATTGGTTCATCGCGCTTGGAAAGACGCTCGACCTGGCTCAGCATGCCCTGCTCGGAGCTTTCGCGCACCTTGAAGTCCTTGAGGCCAAAAGCGTCCTTGTCGATCATGTCCATGATGAGGCGGTTGCCATCGTTGCCCGGTTCGATGCCGTAGATGACGCCTTTAAGCTCATCGGAATGTTCGGCGATGGAGGCAAAATCCTTGATGCCAAGAGCCGCGCCAGCAGCGTTGGTCGCAAGAGTGTATTTTGCGCCGTGCAGATTGGCTCTTACGGTTTCAACCGTACCTTTTTCGCGGTAGGGTTTGATGTCGGCTTCCATGGTCGGCATCCAGTTGCCGAGGAAGACGTCGACATCACCTTCTTCCAGCGAGATGTAGGTGACAGGAACCGAGAGGACGCGGGTGTTGGTCTGATAGCCGAGAGCGCCGAGCACTGTCGAAGTGGCGGCCGTGGTGGCGGTAATATCGGTCCAGCCCACGTCTGAGAAGGTGACAGTCGAGCAGTCCGCAAAGGCTGCACCAGTGGTCAGGGCGAAGATGGAAGCGGCAACGGTCAGTTTCATATGCTCTCTCTTTCCAATCAGAAGGTAAGTGATTTTCAAAGTTATTGATTGACTGATCAATAAATATCAGGATAAATCCATTTTGCAACCCGCATTGCAGGAAAATCAAGCTTGGTTAGAAAATCAGAACAGGAAAGACGCGCAGAGTTGATCGCAGCAACGATACGTGAGGTCGCTGCCGTGGGCTCCCTGAATGTCACGACCAACCAGATCGCCAAGAGTGCTGGCGTGTCTGCGGGGCTGGCTTTCCATTACTTCAAGGACAAGGACAGTCTGTTTCTGGCGGCGATGCGGGATATTCTGACCCGTTATGGGCTTGATGTCCGCGAGGAATTGCGCAAGGCGCATGGTTCTCAAGCCCGCCTTGAGGCTATCGTGCAGTCGAGCTTCAACACCCGCAACTTCACTCATGAGGCGATTGCCTCGTGGCTGATCTTCTACACGTTGGCACTGAAATCGCCGCTCGCCCGTCGTCTGCTCTATGTCTACCAGCGGCGGCTGCACAGCAATCTGGTGGCCGCCTTGCGCGGCATTGTCGGAGAACGCGCGCCTGATGTGGCGCGGCGCGTTGCCGGTCTGATCGACGGCCTCTACCTGCGCTATGCCCTCGATGAAACCACCGATGCGGGGCACGAGGCTGCCGATCATGTCTTGAGGGCCATCGCGGCAGAATGCACCGAGGTGCACGAGAATGAAGACATATCCATTGATGAGGCTGATCCAAGCCCGATGGATCCAATAGCAAAACCCCAGGAGTAGGTGCCAATGACGACGGTGTTCCAGCCGCTCGCGAGCCATTTTGTCAACGGACGTTACAGTGAAGATGAAGCCGGACAGGAAATCCCTGTCATTTATCCGGCAACGGGCAAGGTGATTGCCACGGTGTACAGTGCCACGCCTCAGATCATCGAAGAGGCGGTCGTGTCCGCCAAGCAGGCCCAGAGGGAATGGGCGGCTCTGGCCGGTGTCGAGCGTGGTCGCGTGCTGCTGCGCGCGGCTCAAATCATGCGCGAGAGAAATCGCGAGCTGTCGGAACTTGAGACGCACGACACGGGCAAGCCCTTGTCCGAAACGCTTGTTGCCGATGCAGCCTCGGGAGCTGATGCTCTTGAATATTTTGGTGGGCTTGCGGCGACCCTAACCGGGGAGCAGATCCCGGTGGCTGGTGGCGACTTTGTCTATACACGGCGAGAGCCGCTTGGTGTTTGTGTCGGAATCGGAGCCTGGAACTACCCGATCCAGATCGCATCCTGGAAGGCAGCTCCGGCCCTTGCCTGCGGCAATGCGATGATCTTCAAACCGTCCGAGATGACGCCGCTCTCCGCGCTCAAGCTGGCCGAGATTCTGATCGAGGCGGGAGCACCTGCCGGTCTCTTCAACGTCATTCAGGGCTATGGCGATGTCGGGGCGTCGCTGGTGACTGATGACCGCATCGACAAGGTGTCTCTGACTGGGTCGGTTCCGACCGGTCAGAAGGTCTATGCCAGTGCCGCCGGAGGGCTCAAACATGCGACGATGGAGCTTGGCGGTAAGTCGCCGATCGTCATTTTCGATGATGCAGACATTGAGAATGCGGTTTCTGCTGCAATCAATGGCAATTTCTATTCAACCGGTCAGATCTGCTCGAATGGTACCCGCGTGTTTGTCCAGGCGGGGCTTCACGATGCCTTCCTTGCCCGGCTCACCGAGCGGATGAAAGGCGCGGTGATCGGCGATCCGATGGACGAGGCGACAACTATCGGCCCCATGATCTCGGACAGGCAGCGCTCTATCGTCCTTGGCTATATCGAGAAAGGGATTGCCGAGGGTGCCGAATTGATTGCCGGGGGTCACGCTATCGATGGCGAGGGTTTCTACATCGAGCCGACGGTCTTTGCCGGTGTGACGGACGAGATGACCATTGCGCGCGAGGAAATCTTCGGGCCGGTCATGTCCGTGCTCAGTTTTGACGACGAGGACGAGGCCATCCGGCGCGCCAATGATACGAGTTTCGGTTTGGCGGCAGGGGTCTTTACCCGCGATCTCGCCCGTGCCCACCGGGTGGCCAGCCGGTTTGAGGCGGGCACCTGTTACATCAATAGCTACAATCTCACACCGGTCGAAGCGCCCTTTGGCGGGGTCAAGAAATCAGGTGTGGGGAGAGAAAATTCCAAGGCTGCTATAGAGCACTATAGCCAACTGAAGTCCGTTTATGTGTGTTTGGGCGATACGGAGGCGCCATTCTAATGCAAGCTGATTATGTCATCATCGGATCCGGATCAGCCGGCAGCGCCACCGCCTATCGTCTTGCCGAAGCAGGTAAATCCGTCATTGTCATCGAACAGGGTGGTACCGACATTGGACCTTTCATCCAGATGCCGGGTGCCCTGTCCTATCCCATGAACATGCCCATCTATGATTGGGGCTTCAAATCCGAGGCTGAGCCGCATCTGGGCGGGCGAAGTCTGGTCACCCCACGGGGCAAGATCATCGGCGGCACCTCGTCCATCAACGGCATGGTCTATGTGCGTGGGCATGCCTGCGACTACGATGAATGGGATGCGATGGGTGCCAAGGGCTGGTCCTATGCGGACGTGCTGCCCTATTTCAAGCGGATGGAAAACTGGCATGACGGTGGGCACGGTGGTGATCCGTCGTGGCGCGGCACCAAGGGTCCGCTTCATGTCACGCGCGGCAGTCGCAAGAGCCCGCTGATCAAGGCCTTTGAGGAAGCAGGGGCTCAGGCAGGCTATGGCCGTACGGATGATTACAATGGCGAGAAGCAGGAAGGCTTTGGCCCTCTCGAAGCGACCATCTGGAAGGGTGAGCGCTGGTCCTGCGTCAAGGCCTATCTGAAACCGGCGATGAAGACCGGGCGATGCGAGTTGGTGCGGGCTTTTGCCCAGAAGATCGTGATCGAGGACGGCAAGGCAGTCGGTGTTGAGGTCAAACGCAAGGGACAGACGGAGATTATCAAGGCCAATGCGGAAGTGATCGTTGCGGCATCCTCGATCAACTCCCCGAAGCTGCTCATGCTTTCTGGCATTGGTCCGGCGGACGAGCTGAAAGAGCACGGGATCGAGGTTGTCGCTGATCGTCCGGGCGTCGGCAAGAACCTTCAGGATCATCTTGAGCTCTATATCCAGCAGGCTTGCACCCAGCCAATTACGTTGTTCAAATACTGGAACCTGTTCGGCAAGGCATTGGTCGGGGCCATGTGGCTGTTCGGCAAGACCGGGCCGGGAGCCTCGAACCAGTTCGAGAGCGGAGCTTTCCTGAGGTCTGCTGCCGGGGTCAAATATCCCGATATCCAGTATCACTTCCTGCCGATTGCCGTGCGCTATGATGGACAGGCTGCCGCCGAGGGGCATGGCTTCCAAGCTCATGTCGGCCCGATGCGATCAAAGTCGCGGGGAGAGGTGACCCTGAAATCCGCCGATCCCAAGGATGATCCGCGCATCCTCTTCAACTATATGTCCCATGAGGATGACTGGCGCGATTTCCGTACTTGTATCGCCATGACCCGCGAGATCTTCGGGCAGTCGGCGTTTGATGCCTACCGCGGTAAGGAGATCCAGCCGGGTAAGGACGTGACCAGCGAAGAGGATCTCAATGCCTTCATTCGCGATCACGTGGAAAGTGCCTTCCATCCTTGCGGGACCTGCAAGATGGGGGCGGCGGATGACCCGATGGCGGTTGTTGATCCGGACCTCAAGGTCATCGGCGTTGAGGGCTTGCGCGTTGCGGATAGCTCGATCTTCCCCCAGATCACCAACGGCAATCTCAATGCACCGTCCATTCTGGTGGGTGAGAAGGCGGCGGATCACATTCTGGGCAAGATGCTGCCTCGCGATGAGTCCCAACCGTGGATCCATCCCGACTGGCAGACCAGCCAGCGCTGAGGGTGGGTCCATTGCATGACGGGTCAGTCGCGCCACAAGGGGCGGCTTTCCCCCACCTTCATCACATGTTTGCGGGGTGCTGCCTTTGTGCTTGCGGTAAGAAACGCCTGCTTCTGTTCCTTGCCTGTGTCTTCTGAGAGCGGGAAAGTGCCCCAATGGCTGGCAATGACCCGTTTGGCTCCAAGCTGACGGGCTATGTCGACGGCTCCGTCTGGCGGCACGTGAAAGGCCCGGTTGAAGCTTTGCGGCTCGTAGCCGCCGATTGGCACAACGGCCGTATCGATCGGGGCAAAGCGACTGGCGATGTCCCTGTAGACCGTGCCGGGGCCGATATCGCCGGATAGGTAGAGCTTTCGGCCTCCCGACTGGAGCAAGTAGCCGCCCCAGAGCGCTGAATCGAGCTCATGAGGTGGTCGCCTGACACCGTGAATGGCTGGCACGAATGTCACCGAAATCGATCCGACAGTCTCATTGTCATACCAGTTCATCTCCCGGATTGCGGTTTTCGGGAAGTCTTCGAGCATCATTGTTGTTCCCGCTGGCAAGATCAGTTGCAGGCGGGGATAGATCTGTCTGAGCATCCTAAGGCTTGTCAGATCGAGATGATCGTAGTCGGCGTGGGTGATCAACACCGCATCCAGCCGGTCGAGCTGCCGCCAGTTCGGTGCAACAGGGTTGAGGCGTTTCGTCAGGATCGGAAAGTGGCCGATGTATCTGGCAAAGGTCGGATCGGTCAGGATGCGCCGATTGCCGATGTTGATCAGGAAACTGGCGTGGCCGAACCATGTGATCCGGTTCGTGGCTGTCAGAGCCTCTTTGAATTGATGGTTTGCCTGCTTGATGGGCAAGGCCATGTCCGGGGGCAGATGCTCGCGACCGGGGTAGAGGCCGAAGGCCAGCTTCAGTCCATGGCGGAACCAGTCCATCTTGGTGGCGTCAGGCTGATATTTCGCGCCGATATTCTGATAGTGCCGGTGAGGCTCCTCAAACAAGGAATGCCAGCCGTCGTCTTCATCCGTTTCCCGGTTGAACATGCAACCGGTCAGCAACAGGATGGACAATATCCCGGGTATCAGCCCCTTGATGGCAGCGAGCCGAGGGAAAAGTGCAGTCTCGGAGCGGGAGGACATCGCGACCCTTGTGACGAAATGAACTGGTTAAATATACTAGAGTACAATTTCTGATAGGGATACTGCTACAGCTGGGCCGGTTTTTCAAATGTCTGGCGACGTTTTTGTCGGAAATGTAGAAAAGCAAGGAAAGTTCAGAGCAACCGCCTGACTGCAGCGAGAGCTGGAGCAATGCTCAGCCAATGGCGAAATTGCCCTCTTGGCCGAGTCAGCCTGATTGATCTTTGGCCTCAAAGCTTGCCGCAGCAGGCTTTGTATTTCTTGCCGCTGCCACAGGGGCAGGGGTCGTTGCGTCCCGGTGTGCGGACGCGAGAGGCCATGTGGGGGGAGCCTCCCTTCGCCTTGCTGTTCAGGGTCATAATGTCGCTGGCCGGTCTACCCGACTGCACGAGGGAGCGCATGATTTCAAGGGTCGGCCCTGCGTGCTTTGCAAAATGCTTGATCGAGCGACAATAGTAGTTCAGCCCCGGCTCCCCGTCTGCGGTGGTCAGGAAGCGGTGCTTCGGGCAGCCGCCGTTGCAAGCGAAGCGCACATCGCACTCGCGACACTGACGAGGAAGGCTGTCCCGCTTGTCCTCGCCAAAGCTGATCTGTTGCTCCGAGTTGGCCAGCTCAGCGATGAACGTCTCGGTGATGTTGCCGAGGCGATATTCAGGATAGACATAGTGATCGCAGGCATAGAGATCGCCATTGTGCTCCACGGCCAGTCCCTGACCGCAGGTCTCGGCAAACCAGCAGAGGCTGGCGGGGGCGCCCATCCACAATCCCAATTGCAGATCGAAAAACTGCACAAAGATCTTGCCTACATCCTTGGAGACCCATTCATCAAAGATGGTCGACAGGAATGTGCCATAGGTGCGTGGCAGAACGCTCCAAGGAGTGACGTGATACTCGACGCCATCCTCATCGATCTGAGGGGCCGCGGCGAGTGTCTTGCCGTCAGCGGATCGCTCGACGATGGGAATGAACTGGATATATTCCGCCCCGATGTCTCTGAGGAAGCGATAGACCTCGAGCGGTTTCTGGGCATTGTCGCGGTGGACCACAGTCAGAACGTTGAAGCTGACGCCGTGGGCCTTGAGATGCTCAAGACCGACCATGACGGCCTTGAAGCTTGGCCGTCCCGCCCGGTCGACGCGATACTGGTCGTTTATTTCCTCGGAGCCGTCGATGCTGATGCCGACAAGAAAGTCCTCCTGCTTGAGAAAGCGGGCCCATTCATCGGTGATCAGCGTGCCGTTGGTCTGCATCGCGTTGCGGATGGTCTTGCCCGATGGCTGATATCGCTTTTGCAACTCGACGATCTGGCGGAAATAACTAAGGCCAAGAATGGTCGGCTCGCCGCCCTGCCAGTTGAACCAGATTTCCGGCTCGGGCAGACTGGCCTGAGAGTCGATATAGTCGCGGATGTAGGTCTCGAGCACGGTCTCGGACATGTCGAACCGCTTGGTGCCTTCATAGAGCCGCTCTTTCTCGAGGTAATAGCAATAGGTGCAGTCGAGATTGCAACGGGGCCCTATGGGTTTTGCCATCACCTGAAAGGGGCGGCGCATTTCTGTCGGCATCAAGAGTTCCAGTCGTTTCCTGTTTTGCGAGTCCGGACATTGCCGGTTGTCAGCTCAGCGGGCCCTTGTGGTCGGGATGGCAGGCTGGCCCCGGTCCTCGCATATAGTGCTTCTCGGGTCGATAGCGATCCTTGTTCCACCCTAGCAGATTTTGAACAAGTATTCTCAACATCATCAAACGTGTCCTTGCGGCCGGCATGGTATGTGTCCAGAGATTGGGTATTCTCTTGTGAAAGAGGCCCGTTACGAACCTACGGAGACCTTCCAGATCGGGAGGCAAATGCAGGCGCAGACATATCAAACCAAAAACATTTAGAAAAATAGAATAGTTGGATTATGGCGATAGAAAATTTTTATCGCTGAACCACCTGGTCAGCAGGTACAGGGCACCGATCACTGCTTCTGCAGGCGCACGCTAGTCCCCTTCGGTAATCGGTTGGGCTTTCAGCTTGTTTGCTTCCTGCCTGACGAGTTCAAGCAAACGGCGCACGACCGGATAGGCAAGGGTCGAACTGCGGACATAGGCTCCGGCGACGAAGCGGTCGAGCGGGGCGTCGAGAGACAGGACACGCATACCACCGGGCCGCAGAAAACTGTCGAGTTCCGCCGGGATCGGCATGATGAAGCGACCGGTTCCGACCAGATCCAGACCAAATTCGTAAGAAGAGGTGCGGATGTCAAAGGCGGGTGGCGTCAGGCCGTTGCGCACGAAGAATCCTCGCACCATGGCAGTTGTTTCCTCGTCGTCGGAATAGAGGATCCACGGGACGGCTGCCAGATCCCTTGCGGTGACGTGTTTCTTCTGATGGAGGTCATGGTCAAGGCGGGCGAGGGCACCAAGGTTGACCTTCAATAGCCCTATGGCCTCGATATCCTCCTCAACAATGCTGTGGACGATCGCGCCGAAGACAATGTCGAGTTGTCCGTGTCGGAGCAGTGGAAGGTTGAGCATGTGCACATCGGCGCGCAAGTCGAGGGAGGTCTCCGGATATTCCTGCCTCAGAGTGTTGAAGGCATTGGCCAAAAGCGCGCGTTGAAACAGGGGACCGGCGCCGATCTTCAGACGTTCGAGCTTGTTGCTTTTTTCCGCCGCGACCGCTTCGTGAGCCTGAATATAGCGCTGTTCGATGCGCTTTGCGTGATCCAGCAGAACCCGGCCCGCCGGGGTCAGAACCATACCGCGCGGATGGCGCTCGAACAGGCGGGCGTCATATTCTTCTTCCAGAAGTTTTAGACGTTTGGTCAGGGATGGTTGCGCGAGATGCAACTGCTCCGCGGCACTGGTCAGGTTGCCGGATTCGGCAACCGCCAGAAAGGCGACAAGGTTACGATCAATAGCCATTTTCTATATCCAGCGACCATATTTTCTATTTTTCTTAATTGTTGACTCTTGATAGCGTCGCCGTCAAGACCAATCAGAAGAAAGGCCGGAAGACCGGTCTGCCCCGCAGACCCACTCCGGACGGCACCCGCCATGCGCACCATCTTTGTCATGTTCGACTCTCTCAATCGTCAGGCGCTCGAAGTCTATGGTGGCGAGACCATCAAGACACCGAACTTCAATCGTCTGGCAGCGCGCGGGGTGACGTTCGACAATCATTACAGTGGCTCTCTGCCATGCATGCCAGCACGCCGGGACATCCATACCGGGCGGCTCAATTTCATGCACCGACCATGGGGACCGCTGGAGCCCTTCGACAATTCCTTCGCCCAACGGCTCGGAGAAGCCGGGATCTACACCCATCTCGTCACCGATCACATGCATTATGTCGAGAACGGCGGCACGGGCTATTGCACGGCCTATGAGAGTTGGGACGTGATCCGGGGGCAGGAGCATGATGCCATCAAGGGGCTCGTCCATCCGCCCATCGAGACATTGTCCGAGCAGTTCGACCCGCAGCATTATCCGTTTGAGCGGCTCCCGAAAAACCATGCCGCCACCCTTCAAACCAGCGACATTCTGGCGTGGCGTCGCATGCGCCATGCGGTCAACACCCTATTTGTGCGCGAGGAAGAGGATTTTCCGACCCCGAAGGTCTTTGCCAGCGCACTTGACTTCCTTGATCTCAACCGGGAGGCCGATGAGTTCTTTCTGCAAATCGAGTGTTTTGATCCGCACGAACCCTTCTGCGCTCCGGAGCGTTTCAAGGCGGAGCAGGCTTCAAGCCGCAACGGTCGTGTGCTCGACTGGCCTGCCTACGAGAAGGTCGCTCAATCCGACGAGGAGATCGAGGATGTGCGCGCCAACTATGCTGCTCTGGTGGCGCAGTGCGATCACTATCTCGGCAAGCTTCTGGACTGGATGGACGAAACGGGGGCGTGGGACAACACCTGCCTGATCGTAACTACCGACCATGGCTTCCTGTTGGGTGAGCATGAATGGTGGGGCAAGAACAAGATGCCCTATTATGATGAGATTTCGCACATTCCACTGATCATGTGGCATCCGGCTCATGCGGATCGTGCCGGGAGCCGTTGTCAGGCGGTTACCCAGACCCCGGATCTGGCCCCAACGTTTCTCGAGCTGCACAACCAGCCGACGTTTGACGAGGCGCGGGGGCAATCCTTGCTGCCCGCCCTGCGCGGCGAGCAGGATGGGGTGGATCGCAGCGTGATCTTTGGCATGTTCGCCGGACCCATCGGGGTCACCGACGGCAAGCATGTCTATTACCATTATCCGGTTAAGAGTGACGGTGAGGGCTTCAATCTCTACACGCTCGCGCCCTCGCACATGGTGCGCATGTTCAGTCCGGACGAGCTGAAGCAGGCCGAACTGGTCACCGGGTTTGATTTCACCAAGGGAGCACCGGTCCTGAGGCTGCCCATGGCGCCGGACAATGGGGAGGCGGGATTGGATGCGGTGCGCAATCGCCCCGACGCCACCCAGTTGTTCGAGCTCGCCAGCGATCCGCGGCAAGCCAGCCCCATCGATGACCCTGTTCTTGTCGAGCGCTTTTGTCGGGATATCACGAAACAGCTGGTGCGCCACGATGCGCCCAAAGAAATCTTTGTCCTTTACGGACTTGAAGACTATCGAGCCGACTGACCGGGAGATCCGGTCATCGGTTCAGGGTCGCGAGGAGGCGATCCGTGTTGACAGATCGCATGGTGGCGATCTGAACAATTGTCAAAATGGCATCCATATCCAAGGGAGGATTTGATGAGACCACTGTCTTTCATTCGTTCGGCCGTTCTGGCCAGCGCAACATTGGCCGTCATGGCAGCACCCGCCATAGCCGAGTTTCCGGATCGCAACATCCAGAATATCTTTCCATGGGGACCAGGGTCGGCCATGGCCGTGACCCAGATCATCTCCGAAGCCATGAGCCAAGAACTGAATGTCAATATTTCGGTCGTCTCCACGCCGGGCAATGCGGGGGTCAAATCCTTCGATACGGCACTCGAAAAGCCCGCTGACGGCTACACCCTGATTGACGGCTGGGTTGCCCCACTGGTGCTGCAGCCGATGGTTGGCAACGCCGATTTCACCTATAAGGATTTCATTCCTCTTTGGTCTGCGACAGCTGTGCCCTTTGCCATCGTAACGCGCAAGGATGATCCGCGCTGGACGGATTTCCCGAGCTTCATCAAATATATGAAGGAAAATCCGGGTAAATTGCGTTATTCCTCCGGCTCCATTGGCAACATCCCGCACATGGTGATGGCCAAGATGATGCAGGCCAATGATGTCTATGCCCGCAACATTCCTTATCCGCAGGATGGCGATGCCTTCAAGGATCTGCGTGGTGGTCTTCTGGACTTCTCCTTCAACAACCCGACGACCTACCGCTCCAACTCCGACGCCTTCAAGGTGCTGGCGATCATGACCGACAATGAAGCCGACCGGGCAATGTTTGACGGTGCGCCTCTGATCGGTGATTTCGGAACGGATCTGGGTCTTACTGGCCTCTCGCCCACTGGCTGGCACTGGTATATCGTCAAGAAGGGTACCCCTGACGATGTGGTCGAAAAACTGCGCTCTGCCATGAAGGCTGCACTTGATCGCCCTGACATTCAGGAAAAACTCAAAGCAACCGGATTTGTCCCGACCATGTATCCGCCGTCCAAGTATGACGAAATCGTTGGTGCCGTCGGTGAGCAATTGCAGTCGGCCAAAGAGGCAATCGCCTGGGAAAAAGACAAGATTTCTGGCAAATAACCCCTAAAGAGATCCGCCAGATGATCCATGGGCGGATCAGGCCGTGACGACGTGAGGAGGCCGGCATGAATAGCAAGAGACACATGATTTGGGGACAATGGGTCGTCCTGATGATCATGTTCGGTGTTGTCGGCCTCGTCTTTCAACAGATCGCGACGTCCTTTGCGGAACAGGGGGCAGCGTCAGGCGATGCCCTTTCCAATGCTGCCCTGTTTCCGCGCTATGTTGCGCTGGCCATTGCCCTTTTGGGCGCCGTGATCGGGTTGCAAATGATGCTGGGTGCAGCGTCTCGGGACGGTGGAGCCGAGGTTCCAGCCGAAGATGAGGATGACGGGGGATCGAAAAACCTGATTGCAAAGGAATTGGCTGTCGCTACCCTGACAGTCGTGTACCTTCTGCTGATCACCCCTTTGGGCTTTCACATCACCTCGTTCCTCGTCATTGGCGCCATGTTTTATGTGCTTGATGCACGGCCCCTCTGGAAGGTGCTGCTCGTCAGTGCAGTCTTGACCCTCATCTGCTCCTTCGTGTTCGAAGGGCTTTTGAAGATCGTCCTGCCGCTTGGCTTCATGAATTTCACGCTGCCCTACCATATGATCGGATTGTAAGCGATGTTTGATCTCCTGATTTCCGGTGCCGGACTGGTTGCCACACCGCAGGTGCTTATTTTGGTGGCGCTTGGTTGTGCGGGCGGGTTGCTGGTCGGGGCGCTGCCGGGGCTGGGCCCTCTGATGGGCATTATCCTGTTGCTGCCCGCTGCTTTCTACATGCCGCCAGTCGCGGGCATGGGCATGCTGATTGCCATCTATGTGGGTGGGTCCTGTGGCGGGGCTGTCTCGGCGATCCTGTTGCGCATACCCGGAACACCGCTTGCTGCTGCCACCTTGCTTGACGGCTTTCCGCTCGCCAAGAAGGGGCGGGCAGGGGACGCCATCGGTGTGGCGATTTCCGCCTCTGCCATAGGTGGCGTGTTCGGCGGGATCATCCTGATTTTCTTTGCGCCGCTTCTGGCGCGTGTCGCCGTCAATTTCGGTCCGCCTGAGTATTTCGCTCTCGCTGTTACGGGACTGATGTCCATTGCTGTGGTCTCGGATGAGTCAACGGTAAAAGGCCTGTTGACCGGATGTCTTGGGGTTCTGATTGCGCTCGTTGGCACCGATCCGATGTCCAACGCCCTTCGCTTCACCTTCGGCGATCACAATCTGATGGGCGGCATCCATATCGTTGCCGTCGTGGTCGGGCTGTTCGCCCTCTCGGAGACAGGGTTTCTGATCGAAGAGGGACGTCTCTCAGCGATTCCGAACGTGATCAACGTCAAGGTGTCGTTCCGTTCGTTTTTTCTCACGCTCCATCATCGTTGGAACCTCTTGCGCTCCTCGGCGATTGGTACCTTCTTTGGTGCCTTGCCCGGGGCCAGCGGCATCATCGCCTCCTTCACTGCCTATGCCATTGCCAAGGCGCGGAGCACGCCCGAGGAGGGCTATGGCAAGGGCGCGGTTGGTGGTGTTGTGGCGACCGAGTCGGCCAACAATGCCTGCTGTGGCGGTGCGCTTATTCCGACGCTGGCGCTCGCTATTCCGGGCGACTCGGCCTGCGCCGTGCTGATGGGAGCATTGATGCTCCTTGGTCTGCAACCCGGGCCGCAGCTCTTCTCTCTGAGCGGTGACGTGGTTGGTGGGGTGTTTCTTGCCTATCTTCTGGCCAACATCTTTCTGTTTGTGCTCGGCATTATCATGACGCCGGTGTTTGTCTCAGTCCTCAAATTGCGCAAGCAATATCTGATCCCTTCGGTGCTGCTTTTGTCGATGATCGGGGTCTATGCGATCCAGTCCTCGGTGTTTGATCTGTGGCTCGCCTTCATCTTCGGGGTGGTCGGCTATGTGTTGCGCAAGTTCGACTATCCCCTGTCGCCCATCGTCATCGGGGTCATTCTGGGGCCGATTGCCGAGGGCAACCTGCGCCGCTCGCTGCTGCTGTCGCAGGATGGCCTGTCGATCTTTGCCGAGCGGCCGATTGCCATGACGATCCTCATCCTCGATATGCTCGTGATCCTGTGGGCGCTCCTGCCCCGCCATGTGAGAGCGCGTCTCTGGCCAACGCGGCAGGGGCTTGCCAAAGAGACGAGCCATGCTGGATCGGAGTGAGGAAGGCTTCCGCCTGCTGTCCAATCCTCTGGCCATCACCGGAAAGTCTCCCTTGTGGGACGAGGCAAGAGGGTGCGTCTGGTGGATCGATATTCAGGCGCAAAGGCTGCTGGCAACCGATGAGACGGGGGAGACCCGTGTGTTGCCGGTGCCCTCGCAACCGGGGTTCGTGGTGCTTGCTGATAGTGGACGCCTTGTGCTGGGGTTGGAGAATGGTCTCTGGACCTATGCGCCCGAAAGCGGGGAGTGGGAGCGACATTCCGACACCGAAAGCGACCGTCCGACCGTGCGTCTCAATGACGGCAAGCCGGATCGGTTCGGATGCCTGTGGTTCGGGTCCATGGACATGACACATCAGGGCCTCGCCATCGGGCGGCTCTACCGGCGCGATGCGCTCGGCGAGATCCGGGCGGTGCGCGAGAATATCACTATCCCGAATGCCATCGTTCCATGCGGTCATGGCAACAACCTGCTGTTCACCGATTCCCCGACGGGGCAGCTCGAGATGATCGAGCTGGATAGTGAGAGTGGCAGCATCCTTCGCTCCGACGTCATCTATCAGACCGGAGGCGGCATAACGCTTGATAGCGGCTGTCTTGATGTGGAGGGGAATGTCTGGGTGGCTGTCGTCGGGGCGGGCAAGGTGCTGCAGATCGCCCCGTCTGGTCGGGTACTTTCCGAGCATCTGTTGCCGGTCTCGCGGATCACGGCTGTGGCCATCGGTGGGCGCGATGGTCAGACATTGTTTGTCACCTGTCAGCGCCGGTTTCTTGACGCGGAGCAATTGTCGCGTGAGCCGGGGGCGGGCGGACTTTTTAGCAAGCCGATCCCGATCCCTTCGAGCCCGGTCTATCGGGTTGCCGGTCTCTAGGAATTCACTGCCGTTGTCAGGTGTTCGAGTGTCAGGATGTGAAGACCGGGCGGGCCGCGCTCTCGACCGGGTCAAGCGTTTGAGCCTCGAATGAGCGCCTGAGGGCATCGATAACGACGAAACTCGAGGCCGCGCCGGGGTCGAGATGTCCCAACGATCTTTCCCCCATCTTGGCAGAACGTCCGTGGCGGGCCGCGATCTCGGCGGTCTGTTTCATGCCACGTTCCGCGCCCTTTGCCGCTGCTCGCAGGCAATCCGTGGTATCTGCACCTTTTTGGAAAGCAGCTCTTGCCGCCACGGCTGCTGGCCACCAGGCATCGAGCATGGTCTTGTCGCCCGGATTGGCCTTGCCCCGGAAGCGGATGCCGTCAGCTGCGGCTTCAAGGAACCTGACCGTCGCTTCGGTGTCGAGACCTTCTCTCCCTGCCGCCACCTTCGCGGCGCTTCTCAGAGCCGTTGCATAGAGTGGGCCGGGTGTGGAGCCAACCGAATTCAGGAATATCTCGGCGATCGTGTTGCATATCGCCTCGATGTCCTGATCTTCGGGATAGTCCTCAAGCGCCTGACGAACAGCGTGCCAGCCCAGGCGCATGGTTATGCCGTGGCCGCCATCTCCGATGACCCCATCAAGTTCGGACAGCCAGTCGGCCTTATCCTCGATGGCGATGGCTGCTGCCCTTAGCATGTTTATGAATATGGTGCTGGTGATTTCGCCACCCGGGCGCTGTCCGATATGATTGGAGGCGGCTTGAGATTCTGCCGTGCCAGTGGTGTCCTTGCGACCTGATGGCAGGGGCAGGCAGTCCTTTTTGTCGATGGGGGCCGGTGGTGTGCCCACAGTGAGGCCGACCGAAATGCAGGGGTGATCCAACAGATCCGCCATTTGGTCATCGAGCTTGATCACCGATATCGAGGCACCTGCCATATCAAGGGACGTGGCATATTCGCCAACGAATGATCGGTGAATGGAGACGTCCATTTCATCAAGGGACTGTTTCAGTCGATTGAAGAGAATATAGAGCTCCATCATGGTCGTGGAGCCTAGGCCGTTGACCAGCACGCCGACCCGATCGTCCGATGTCAGTTGCAGTTCCTCCTGAATGAATTCCATCAGGAGATCGGCGACATCATCGGCACTTTCCAGAGAGGTGCGGCGGATGCCCGGCTCACCGTGCAATCCCATCCCGATTTCCATCTCGTTCTCGCCGATCTCGAAATTGGGCTTTCGGGTCTGGGGCAGGGAGCAGGAATTGAGGGCGACGCCCATGGTGGCCGTCAAGCGGTTGGCCTTGACTGCGATGTCCCTTACGTCATCGAGGGGGAGCATCTGGTCGGCGGCGGCCCCTGCGATCTTGAAAACGAAGAAGTCACCCGCAACCCCGCGTCGTTCCTCGCGGCGGTCCGGGGGCGCGGAGGAGACATCGTCGGTGACCGGTATTGAGCAGACCCTGATGCCTTCCTCCGACAGCTTCTCTGACGCCATTTCGAAGTTCATCGCGTCGCTGGTGTAGTTGCCATAAAGAAAGAGGATACCTTCGCCGCCTTCAACGGCGCGGGCAGCTTCCAGGATGGGATCAGGCGGGGGGCAGGAAAAGACGTTGCCGATGGCCGATGCATCCGCCAAACCGCGCCCGACATAACCGGTGAAGGCTGGTTCGTGGCCAGAACCACCGCCGATGACGATCCCCACCTTGCCTTTGCGGGGGCCGTCTTTGGCGCGAATGACACGTCCGGAGTTGCCCACCGCTTGCAGAATGTCACGGTGGGCGCCAAGCATTCCCGCAACCATGTCGGCGACGACAGTCTCGGGTGCGTTGATCAGTTTCTTGGTCTTGCTCAATGGATCTGACTTTTGTGTTCGAGTGGCCACGGTCTGTCCCGGTTGCGGGTGTATCTAACGTGCTTCAGAACCCTTCTGTCAAACCTTCTTGAACATGGCCATCGCTTCTTTCATGTCCGAGAGCACAAACTCGTCGGTCTCTTCGAAGGCATAGATGATTTCGAGGAAGCAGGTTTGGTCCGTGAGCTGATAGCGATCCCAGAAATCAGACAGCAATTGCGGCGTGATCATGCCGTCGTGGGTGAAGTTCCAATGCCGGTCATAGAGGCCGTCCGTCTGCTGGAGATGAAACGCTCCGATGTAGGAGCCGCAGGTCTCCATCCAGTAGTCCATGTTGGCCTTGTCGCCAAACAGCGGTTTGAAAAGAGCGTGTCCCCAGTCGACGCAGAGGCGGACGGGCACGTCGGTCTGGCCGTCGAGATCCTTCATCAGACGCAGGGCATCAAGAGCAGAGGAGGGGAACTCGGTGGCGAGCGGCACCGGCTCGACCATCATCATGCTCAGGCCCTGCTTTTTGGCGTGACGGGTCAGCTCGATGTAGGTTTCCAGCGCGATCTTGTAGATTTCCTCGCGGCGGGCCGGATTGGCGGCATCATCTGCGCTGTAGGAGCCGAATGGCATCCCCATGGTTGGCACTTCCATCGCGGCGGTCATGTCGATGGCATTCTGAATGTGCATCCGGCCAAGATCACGCAGCTCGGGCGAGGGTGCGAGGATGTGGTTGTAGGAGTAGGATGCAATGCCGCCAAACGAGCTCTCGATGGTGACACCTGCCTTGGCGAAGGCCTTGGCATAGGCGCGCACAAGGGCGTCGCGGGGTCCTGCCGGCCAGTTCGGGTCAATCAGGTCCCAGGTGAATTGCACATATTTGGTGTCCAGCTCATCAGCGATCAGGGCCGCCATGCGGTCAGGCTCGATCCAGCGTTTGATGGCAAAGGACAGGTTCAGACCAAGTTTCATTTCTTCCTCCCAAGGTCAGATGTTCAAGTCGTTCCGGGCGACAAGCGCCCGCCCGGAACCTTGGCTGGTGGTCAAATCCTGTTCGCCTAACGATCGCCTCGAATATAGCGGCGCGAGATCGAGTCGAAGGAGATGGCCAAGACGACGATGAAGCCGCTCACAACTCCCTGCCAGTAAGGCGAGACACCAAACAGCACGATGATGTTCTCGATGACCCCGATGATCGCAGCACCGAGGATGGCGCCAAGGGGTGTGCCGACGCCGCCAGTGGTGGCAACCCCACCAATAACCGAGGCGGCGATTGGAGGCAGGACCCATGTCTCACCGATGGACGGCTGGGCAGTGCCAAGCCGTGTCACCATGAGAAGACCAGCGAGCGCTGCGAGCATACCGGCAATGGTGAAGACGAGGACGCGCACAGGATCGACCTTGATCCCCAGCATGCGGGCAGCCGGGGTGTTGTCGCCGATGGCATAGATGTAGCGCCCGAAAGGTGTTTTCATGATCACGAAGGACGCGATGACCAGACGATGAACATGACGACGAAGGGCATCGGAATGCCGAACAGATCGCCGCGACCGAGGAACTGGATTTCCTTGGGGATGTTGGTGATGGCGACACCCTTGGTGAGAACCAGGTTTGCGCCTCCGAAGACACCGGCGGTACCAATCGTCAGAACGAGGGAGTGTAGCTTGAGGACCGTGACCATCAGGCCGTTGAAGCAACCGAGCGCTGCGCCAAGAGCAAGGCACAGTGCCATGGAAACCCACGGGTTGAGGCCCAGATTGACCATCAGCATGCCGCTGACGACGCCGCAAAGCCCACCAATGACGCCCAGCGACAGGTCAAGCTCGCCAAGGATCATCAGCATCGACTGGCCAATGGTGATCAGCCCGACGAATGCCAGAGAGCGTGCCACGACGGACATGTTATAGGAGGTCAGGAAGTAGGGAGAGGCGACAGCCGAAATGACGAAGATCACCAACAGTGCAATGAAGACGCCCACAAGCGGGTTGCGTAACACAGACAGGAAAGGATTAGGCTGCATCTGAGTTTGCCTCCGACCCAAACATCGCTCCGAGAAGGGTCTCATTTTTGGTTGTTGAGGTTTCGAAACATCCGGTGACTTTGCCGGAATACATCGTGACGATGCGGTTCGCGCATTTGCGCAGCTCATCCATCTCAGAAGAGACCAGGATGATGCCGACGCCTTCTTCGGCGAGACGCTTCATGATCTTGTAAATTTCGGTCTTGGTGCGGACATCAATTCCCTTGGTCGGTTCATCAAAGATCAGCACCTTGGGTGTTGTTGCCATGGCCCGACCGATGATCGCCTTCTGCTGGTTGCCGCCGGAGAGATGCGACATCTGTTGCGAGATACCCGCGGCCTTGATGTCGTAGGCTTTGACGATATCGCGCACCTTGATGCGTTCTGCGGACAGGTTGATGCCCGTCCAGTTGGCGATCTGGTCCAGTATCGAGATGCCGATGTTTTCTCTGAGGCTCAGTTGCGGCAGGATGCCGTGGATCTTGCGTTCTTCGGACAGATAGAGAAGGCCGGAGTTCACGGACCGGCTGGTTTTGCCGAGCGGGAAGGGAGCTCCTTCGAGTTTCACGCTGCCGCTCTTGGCTTTGAGAAAGCCAAAGATCGTCTGCATGACCTCGGACCGTCCGGCACCAAGCAGACCTGCAAAGCCGAGGATTTCGCCCGGCCTGAGCTCGAACGAAACATTCTCGAACATGGTGCCACAGAGTTCGGACACGGCAAGAATGGGCTCTTTGTCGGGCTGGTTTTCTGGAATCTCGGGCTGGAATTGCTTGCTCGAGGCGATATCTTCACCGGACATGGCGCGGATCAGTCCCGCCTCGTCGATGTCGGCGATCTGGCCATCGGCTACTTTCGCCCCATTGCGCAGCACCGTATAGTCATCGCCGATGGCGAGAACTTCATCAATCTTGTGCGAAATGAAGACGATAGCGTGGTTCTTATCACGAAAGTCCTTGATGATGCCAAGCACTCGTTCGATCTCGGACGTGGTCAGAGAGGATGTCGGCTCGTCAAGGATCAGAACCTTCATGTCCGCATTGACCGATGCGCGCGCGATTTGAAGCAACTGTTGCTCGGGGACGGAAATGTCTCGAACCAGTTCCCCGGGCCGCGCGGAAATCGCAAAACGATCGAGATAGCTCTGGGCATCGCGATCCATCTGGCGGCGGTTCACCAAGCGTCCTGACTGAGTGGAACGATTGTAGGGCAGGAACAGGTTCTCGGAGACTGAAAGATGCGGAAACAGGTTCAGTTCCTGAGGCACATAGGCCACAAATCTGTGCAGCTCCGGCTTGAGATGGGCATCCTGACCATCGATCAGAATACGCCCCCCGCTTGGATTTTCAGTTCCCGTCACGAGTTTTACGAGAGTGGATTTTCCAGCGCCGTTTTCTCCGGCCAGAATATGTACGCGACCCAGTTCGAGCTTGAGGCTGACTTCGCTCAAGGCTCGGACGCCCGGATAGTCGCGCGTCAGGTCTTCGACTTCTAGAAATGCCATGATAGTGTCTCAAGGCTGTGCCACGAACTAGCACATAACCGTGGCGATATAGATGGGAAGCCGCCGTTGCGGCAGTCTCTATCCGAATGATCGGATGCTTTGCATTGCTGGCTTTGAAGGATGAAGTTGCCCGGTGAAAGGCGTGAACCAGTCACCGGGCAGAGGAGTCATCACTCGCCAATGTTGTCCTTGGTCAGGACGGCAATGCCGGTGTCGAGATATTTGGGTGTCTCGATACCAATCGACTGCTGCCACATGGCCATGACGGCCCAGTAGCCCTGCATCTGCGGTTTGGTCGAAGACGAGCTGTCAGCCACGCCATCGCGGATCAGCTGCAACATTTCAGGAAGGTTGTCGAGACCAACCATTTTCACGTCGCCAACTTTGCCAGCTTCCTGGATTGCCTGGCCAATGCCGATCGGACCGGCGGCATCACAAGCGACCCAACCTTTAAGGTTTGGGTTAGCCTGCATGATGGCTGCGGCCTGTTTCTGAGCGGTTTCGATGCTGTCGTTGTCAATGCCGGTTGCGACGACTTTGATGTTCGGATAGCTGTCGAATACCTTCTGATGGCATTCTGCACGGATTGCATGGTTCGGTGCAGTGGGCACACCCATCATGATGGCGACTTCGCCTTCTTCACCCAGCAATTCTGCGAGGCGATGGGATGCGATCTCTGCCTGTTCGCAGAAATCGTTGCCGATAGAGGTCAGGTTCATGCCTTTGGGTGGAACCGAGTCAAACACGGTGACCGGAATACCTTGAGCGATGGCATCTTCCAACGAGGCGCGGTTGCCGCTTGCGTCCAGAAGGTCGATGGCGATCCCGTCGGGACGTGTTGAAATAGAGCTTTCTACGATCTGGTTTTGCTGAACGACGTCAGCCTGCTGAGGGGCGCTGTAGTCGATCTGGACTTTCGATCCGGTCTGGGCCTCGATGACAGCAGCTGCCTGTTTGGCACCGTCATTAACCAGGTCGAACCACGGATGAACGACTTTCGGGATGATGACAAAGCGATAGCTGTCTTTTTTGTCCATCCCGGCTTCATCGGCGGCCGTAGCGATCTGAGGCAGCGCGATTGCGATGGTTGCAAGAAGTGCAACTGTAAGTTTTTTCATATTTTTCCTCCAACTGCAGGTGCAATTATGCACAACGACGTCGGCAGTCAGTGCCTCCCTGTGCCTCCTGAACTTGCGCCTGCAGAAAAGACTATAGGGGAGAAGATTTCACATGTAAATCAAAAAATACATATGTTATGCTTCCATCGAAACAGCCGGAGAAAATGGGCTGATTTCAGAAGGCGGGAGGAAAAAGTTCCATGAGGATGTTGTGTCGAAGTGCGCTTGAAGAGCTTTCTCAAGTTGTTGAAAAATTGGAAGAAAGCAGCTTCGAGGAGGCGGTTGAAACCATCCGGTCAGCGCAGAAGATTGCGCTCTATGGTGTCGGTCGAGAAGGGTTGCAGATCAAGGGTTTCGCCATGCGTCTGTTCCATCTTGGCCTCAGGGTCTCGATGGTTGGAGACATGACGACACCGCCGCTGGGGTCGGGCGATCTACTTATCGTGTCGGCCGGTCCGGGGTATTTTTCCACCGTTGCTGCCTTGATCGAGACTGCGAAACAGGCGGGCGCCAAAACCCTGTGCATAACGGCTCAGCCGGATGGTGCATGTGCTGTGGCAGCCGATCAGGTTCTGGTTATTCCTGCCCAGACAATGGCGGATGATATGGCCTCTAAAACGTCAACGCTGCCGATGGGTTCGCTTTACGAAGGCGCGCAGTATGTAGTATTCGAGTGCTTGATTTTAAAGCTGAAGCAAGTCCTTGCTGTCAGCGCAGATGATATGCGACACAACCATACAAATCTCGAATGAAAAACACTCAGTCACAAGACATAGAAGCGGACCTTCTCCGAGCACGCATCGCGTGGTTTTACTTCGTTGGCGGTATGACCCAACAGCAGATCGCCGACAAGCTCCAGGTGACGCGTTTGCGCGTCAACAAGATAATCGGGCAGATCCGGACGGACGGCTCGGTCGTTGTCGATCTGAGATTGCCTCTGGTCGATTGCGTCAAACTCGAGGAGGCCGTCAAGCAACGATATGGCCTTGAAGAGGTTGCCGTGCTGCCGGCGGTTGAAGACTTCGACGAGAACCAGCGCACGATTGGTGAAGCGGCCGGTCAGATGCTTGAAAACCATATGGGCCGATATGATGGTGTCGGCATTGGTTGGGGTAAGACCCTGAGCTATTCGGTTCGCCGTCTTAGCGGACGCCATGGAAATCTCTCGCATGTGGTGGGGCTTATGGGAGCGATCACACGCGGCTCGGGCAATGACACCACGGAGGTGGCGACCGCCATGGCCAATGCGATTGATGTTGAGTGCTTTTCGCTGACTGCACCCATCTATTGCCGGACGAGTTCGGATCGCGATTCCTTTCTTCAGGACGAGATGCTGATGGAGGCCATGCACCATGCCGAGGAGGTGCAGCCTTGCCTGATTTCCTGTGCTGATCTGACCCATCGCTCCAAGATTATGGGGTTGCCGAGGGTCAAGCAGGCCCTGCCGGAGCTGCTTGAAAAGGATGCTGTTGGCTCGGTGCTGGGCTTTTTTCTCGACCCTGCCGGGAATGTCATCGACCATCCGCTCAATCGTTCCATCATGGCGCTTCCCGCAGACAAGCTGCGCGACAAGCCGGTCACGATCCTTGCATCGGGCGGGCGGAGCAAGCTGCCAATCATTCGCGCCATTCTGCGCGGGAAGTATGTCAATCGGCTGGTAACCGATGAAACAGTTGCAAGGGCGCTGCTCTATGAGACCTGAGTTGCAGGGTCATAGGCCAGCGTTACAAGCTGCCAAGAATTAGGTCCGGGTGTCGCCAAGGCATCTGAGGCTTATCAAATCAGGAGGAAGACATGTCAAACACCCAAGAGCATTCGACCAAGAAGCTGATGAATGCGCCGGAAGTGATCATCCCCGAGATGATCGAAGGGATGATTTCAGCGCATCCCGACCTGCTGCGGCTGGAGGGAGCGACCGGCCGGGCGGTGGTCGCAGTCGATGGGCCGCGCGACGGCAAGGTCGGTATTGTGATTGGTGGAGGCTCCGGCCATGAGCCTGCTTTTGCGGGATATGTTGGACGTGGGCTCGCAGATTCAGCTGCCGTGGGGAACGTGTTTGCCTCTCCCTCGCCAGAGCATATCAAGGAGGCGGCCATCGCGGCCGATGGCGGAGCCGGTATCGTGCTGCTCTACGGCAACTACACCGGAGATGTGCTCAACTTCAATATGGCCGCAGAAGAATGCACCGCGCTTGGCATGGATGTGCGCTCGGTTGCCGTCATTGATGACGTGGCGTCCGCGCCCAAGGAGAAGGCCGGGGAACGGCGCGGTATCGCTGGCGATTTCTTCGTTTTCAAGATTGCCGGGGCGGCGGCTGATCTGGGGCGCAACCTTGAGGAGGTCACGGCAGCGGCCAACAAGGCCAATGCAGCAACCCTGTCGATGGGGGTTGCTCTGTCGGCCTGCTCCATGCCACAGACGTTGAAGCCTAATTTCGAGATCGGTCCGGACGAGATGGAAATCGGCATGGGCCTACATGGCGAGCCGGGCATGCGTCGCGCCAAGGTGGATACGGCAGACAATGTCACCGATAATCTGATGGATGTGATTCTTGGGGAATTGGATCCGAAACCGGGTGACGAGGTCGCGGTTCTGGTCAACGGGCTTGGTGCCACAGGCCTGATGGAGCTCTATCTGATCAATCGTCGTGTGGCGAAGATCCTGAAGGAGAAGGGCGTCAAGGTCCATCACACCTGGGTCGGGGAATATTGCACCTCGATGGAGATGGCCGGAGCCTCTGTCACCCTGATCAAGCTGGATGAAGATCTCAAGACGCTGCTCGATCATCCGTGCCGGACACCTGCCCTGACAGTGGGCAGCGCTCCGGAACCAGTGGCCGGTAGCAAACACACCGCACGCACCTACAATGCGGCGGCAGAGAGTGAAGCGGTGGATCGCGCCAGTCTCAAAAGCGAGGGATCGATCTCGCCGGAGATCTTCCGCAGCATGATGCGGGCGGCAGGCAATGCCATCGCCGAAGAAAAGGACCGGCTCAGTGAGCTCGATGGCGTGATTGGCGACGGTGATCACGGGGTGACGATGGATATCGGCTGGCAGGCTATCCTCAAGACCCTTGATGGCGCTTCTGATGAGGATACCATTTCGCAGACCTGCACCAAATCCGCAAAGGCCTTGCTCGATGCGGTGGGGGCTTCCTCCGGGCCGCTTTATGCCGGGGCGTTCAATGCGGCGGCCAAGGCTGTTTCTGATCGCCTCAACCTTGATGCAAACGCCATGGCAGCATGGGTTGAGGGGATGCTGGACGGTATTCTCGCCCGGGGCGGAGCCAGTGTCGGCGACAAGACGATGATTGATGCTTGGGTTCCGGCAGTCGAGGCTGCGAAGAAGGCAGCGGACGGAAAGTCGGATGCTCTGGCGGTGCTGGCGGCAGCCGCTGATGGGGCCAGACAGGGGGCTGATGCCACGCGTGATATGGAAAGCCGCCGCGGCAGATCCAAGAAATTGGGTGCCCGCAGTGTTGGCCACATCGATCCGGGTGCTGAATCGGCCTTTGTTATCCTTCAGGCAATGACAAACGCTCTGCGCGAGGCTTGAGACAACAGGGGTTGCCGTCATCATCTGTCGGCAATCCCATTCGGCGTGCTGCGCCGTATAAGATGGCAAATGATATTTCTAACGGCAAACTATCACAAAATCACATAAATTTGTTGAATTTGTGATGTTATATGTTACAAAACACAATGCCCGAGGAAATGCTGGCCATGGAGGTGTCGCGTGAGAGGCGAAGACCGTAGACAGTTTATCATGGATCTTTTGGTGGAACACAGGGCCGTCGATATCGACGATCTGGCCGAGAGATTCCGCGTGTCGAAAATGACCATTCACCGCGATCTTGATGAGTTGGAACAGAATGGTGTCCTGCGCAAGGTGCGCGGTGGCGCGACGGCCGATGCGGGCAACCAATTTGAGAGTGATTTCCGAATCCGGGTCAGGCAGGACGCCGAGGCCAAGGAGCGTATGGCCAAGGAGGCCCTGTCGCTGATCGAGCCCGGCATGACGGTCATGATCAACGATGGCTCCATGTCTGCCGTGCTCGGCTCCATGCTCATTCAGCAGCGGCCCCTCACTGTCATTACCAACAATCAGGCCATCATCAGCGCCCTCCTCGGAGAGGCCGGGATCACATTGCTGGCCCTTGGCGGGATCTATTCCGCCAAGTTCAACGCCTATTGCGGGGTCGTGACCGAGGAAACCCTGCATCGTTTGAGGGCCGATATCGCCTTCATTTCGGCACCCGCCGTTTCGGGCCTGCAGGCCTTCCACATGGATGACAATATCGTGCGGACCAAGCAGGCGATGATGCTTGCCGCGACGCGCAAATGCCTGCTGATCAACCACACCCGCTTCAATCGTACCGCACTTCATGTCTTGTCGGATCTAAAAGCTTCGACTGGATCATCACCGATGGTGAGCCCGAGCCTAACGTGTCGGAAGACCTGAAGAATGCGGGAATAAAACTCACTGTTGCAAGGACCTGAATTATGACTGTCATCCCTCGTTTCTGGATTGGTACCAGCTGGAAGATGAACAAGACGCTGGCCGAGGCGATGCTGTTCGCCAACGGGATGATCGCTGCGGAGGCAGGGCGCGATCCTCGCATTCAGCGCTTTGTTATTCCGCCCTTTACCGCCGTGCGTGAGGTCAAGGCACACCTTGGGGGAACTTCGGTCAAGGTCGGTGCCCAGATATGCATTGGGACGAGGCCGGTGCCTGGACGGGTGAGGTTTCGCCGCGCATGCTCACCGATTGCAATCTTGATATTGTCGAGCTTGGCCATTCCGAACGACGGGAATTCTTTGGTGAGACCAACGAGACTGTGGGCCTCAAGACCGAGGCGGCTGTGCGGCATGGCCTTACTCGCTGATCTGTGTCGGTGAAACGCTTGAGCAGAAAGAGGCGGGTCGGGCACAGGCGGTGCTGGAAGAAGAGGTGCGCGGTGCGCTGGGGAAACTGAGCGGAGAGCAGAAAAAGGCCCAGATTCTGCTGGCCTATGAACCCGTGTGGGCCATTGGCGACAAGGGTATTCCGGCGAGTTCTGACTATGCCGATGCGCGGCAGGGCGAGATTCTGGCTGTTGCCGAAGATATGCTGGGGTATCGACCGCTTTGCCTCTATGGCGGCTCGGTCAATCCGGGCAATTGCGAGGAGCTGATATCCTCCCCAATATCGATGGCTTGTTCATTGGCGCGTCCGCGTGGAATGTGGAGGGCTATCTCCGATATTCTGGCAAATGCTCCGCGCAGCTGGATGCGGCCTGAGAGCTCTACCCGTCATTTGAGACACGAAAACGCCGCACCAATCTTTTGATTGATGCGGCGTTTTCTGATTCCGCGAGGTGCGACTTGGGGAGGTGATCGCCACACCTCGCACCGGACGGGGACTGATAGGCTGGCCGGTCCGGAGTGTGGGAGCTGGCACTTATGGCCACAGCTCCCGTGGAGAACGATTTGAGGCGGTCTCAAGCCTTGTTGTATTTGGCGTCGACCGCATCGATTGCTGCGACGTTGCCTGCCGAACGACCTTGGGGATCGAAGGTTTCTTTTCAGGAAAGCGTCGGCGATGGTCTTGGCGACTTCGACGCCAATGACGCGCGCGCGCCATCGTGATGATCTGGGCATTGTTGGACAGGGCAGCGCGCTCGGCCGAATAGGTGTCATGGGGTAAGCGCGGCGCGAATGCCCGGGACCTTGTTGGCAGAGATGCAGACGCCGATGCCGGTGCCGCATACCAGAATGCCTCGGTCGTAGGTGCCGTCCAGCACAGCGCTCGCCAGCCGGTCGGCGAGGTTCGCCATAGAAGTCGTCCGGCCTTTTTCCGTGTGCGAAATTTCTGAAACTTCGTAGCGGTCGCTCAGATAGTCAGCGAGGATCTTGGCAAGGCCTTCCCCTGCGCTATCGCCTCAATTGCAATTTTCATAGTCGTTTCCTTCCCTTTTGGTCTGTCCTGCCGGGGTCTTTGCGGTGTGTCCGACCCGGCGAAGCGTCTGGAGTTGCGTCCTTGCTGCTTGAGCTGCGGCTCTGACATGAAGGCCGGTTGTTGTTCTTTTGGAACAGCAGCGTGACTGCATTGGTTCGTTTGTAACTCGATATTATCACAAACTCAACTGGAGAATGTGATAATCGCTTGGATCTAACGCGATTTCACCCTTAAATCACAAAAATTGTTATATTTTGTGATTTTATATTGTGATTTTGTGATTAATTGGATAACACTGGAGCAACATGAGGAGGAACCGTGATGATTGATGATCCGCTAATTGCCAGCAAGTTCAAGCTCGACCCTGAAAATTTGCTTTGGCCAACTGTGTTCGCGCGCTCTCGATTGATGCGGTCAACGCAGCCAATTCGGGACA